>NZ_JBAHUQ010000024.1 GCF_036689865.1 Magnetococcus sp. PR-3 | reverse complement strand
GTTCCCAACGTGTTAGCGGTTCGTTGTGACCCCGCCGTGTTGGGAGGCCAGATAATGCGACAAACAGCCCCCCAGGTCAAACAAAAAATGAAGCTAAATTCACTTTTTATTGCTTTCGCCCTATATTCAACAGGTTACAGACGATCTTTTATAGGAACTCAACGTGGTCTCCATAGGGGCTTCACACTTAAACAGCCGATAACGGCCTAAAATAAAGTGCTCCCGTATGCGAAAAACCTGTCATGTGTCTGTAGGCGTACCAACCACACTACAGCATTTTCACCAAAAGGCGGATAAAAAAGCCCCCTACCCCACCGAAGCATTCCATTTAAACCGACAAATGCCCCCTGTAAGTGGCGCATTGTGTTCACACGAAACACCCATTTTTGCAAATCTTGGCGCCAACATACTCTGCCGCGCGCCCTTAATCTTGATCCATGGCCCTGTATCATTCTTAACCAAGCTTGCCTAAAAACCATAAAACCTCTCAAAAGCCCTTTCACATGAAATACCAAACATCCACAAGCACGTATGGATACAGAATTCAAAAGTCCAAACAGCACAGGCTTAAAAATAATCTAGCAGGCATACGTTTTTACGCTGTACCTACGTTGAGGATCTATACAGCAAGAACCCATCAAATCATTAAACAATATCTTTTGGCCCGAACATGAATCGCACAATGGAATGAAACAACCACTCTATGACGCTTAACAATAGATCTGCTGATCTACCTGTAAAAAACAGCACACACGATGATTCATGGAGGGGCATAGAAAAATCACCAATGCATGTTTAATGCATGGATGCTATCGAAGGGCAATCGTATTGAAGCATAGCGAGCACACCTACACCCAACCTCTCTTAATCAGGGGCATCTACTTTTAGGCGACGCCATCTCTCTAGATGAAGAGGCCTAGCATGGCAACGAACGAGACCGAATGATCTATCAAACTGGTCGAAAACATCGACCGGGCATTTTAGAGTTCTCCTGCTCTATAGAGAGAAGATCCATTGGGAGGTCTGGTTGAACGCGCTAAGCCTAGCTTTATAGAAAATGAACCCGTGCAATGAACCAACTCTTTCGTGAAACATCGCCCTCTCTATAAAGAGGGACCACGGGTAACCTTTAAGCGCAAACGAGAACAGGCCATCCATTAAACCCACCTTCTCTCTTTAGAGGGGGATTGATACCCCCCCCTCTAAAGAGAAAGAGGGTATATGGGGGCTGGCTGATCCAATGCAACAAAGCCATTACAAAATTAGCCATGGTCAGAGGTATAGCCATTTATGCCCCCCCCTTCTCTATAGAGAGAGGGTATACGCAGGTGTGGTGGATCTAATGGAATAGACACCTCCATCAGACATACCTCGTTCCGGTAGAGAGGATTTCATGCGATATCTCTCCTTCCTATACAATGAAGGAGCATGGTGGAGTCTGAGCGCGAACAAAAAAAAGACGATCCAAGGCACTCATCTCTATAGTGGGCATGTTATGAGAATTCCCCCTCTCTATAGAAAGAGGCTACCAGGAGAAATGAGCGTGAACGGAAACCCGCTATCTATGCAAGACGACCTGGGACAACGCCAGGATGTTTGATAAGACCTCCCCCTCTATAGAGGAAGAGGTCATAGCGCGCTAGTCGATCACATGGAATACGGTGATCTATAAAAACGGCTTTGCTCAGAGACAGGCTGTTTCATAAAATATCCCCCTCTATAGGGAGCGGGTCTTCTAGAAAGCTCTGGTTGATTAATGAAACCACGCTCTCCATAAAAAACGGTCTTGGTCTTGAGCCCATGCGTTTTAGGTGATCGCCCTCTTTATAGAGAGGGACCTCAGGTGGTGTTTAGACGCAAACGAGAACAAGCTACCCATTCCCCCCCTCTTTCTATAGAGAAGGTGTGTCATGAGAACTCCCCTCTCTATAAAGATGAAAGCCATAAGGGTAAATGAGCGTGAACGGAAACCTACTCTCTCTGCAAAATGGCCCAAAACAGAACCAGAACGTTTCATGCCCCCCCTCCCCCTCTATAGAGTGAGCATTCATAGCGCGCTAGTCGATCACATGGAATACGGTGATCTATAAAAACGGCTTTGCTCAGAGATAGGCTGTTTCATAAAAGATCCCCCTCTATAGAGAGCGGGTCTTCTAGAAAGCTCTGGTTGATTAATAAACCCATGCTCTCCCTATAAACCGTCGTGGTCAGGAGCCCATGCGTTTTAGGTGATCGCCCTCTATAGAGAGAGGGGCCATGGATGGCTTTATGAAGCAAACCGATGCGATCAAAGCGCCCATAAAAAAAACGCCCTGGTAAAACCAAGACGTTTTTTCAAAAACACAGCAGCCGCGTGAATAGATCAGGTTGCTTTGATCAACACAAATTCGGCCACAAATTTGACCCCAATATAGGCAAGTACTAAAAACAGGTAGCCCCAAACCGTCATACGTACCGCACGTCGCCCACGCCACCCATAAACACGATGCCCCACAAGCAGAGCCCCAAAGACCAACCAGGTGATCCAGGTAAAGACCACTTTATGGTTGATAACAAACCACTGCTCCAGCTGCTGGTGGGTGTAAACCATACCGGTAAGGATGCTTAAGGTCAGTAACCCCATGCCCCCAGCCACCATAAAGAAGAGATCCTGCTCCAGCTTCTCTAAAGAGGGCAGCACCCGGAACAGTCCATTAAACTGCTTCTTTTTAAGGGCGTGTTCTTGCCAGGCATCCAGCAACGCCAAAACCACAGCGATAGAAAAAAGCCCGTAGGCTGAGAGTGATAAAACCAGGTGAGAGACCAGAAGAGGATCGCCAATATGGCCCGTACCGTGGCCATCATCCCCAAGAAGTTTGGAGAGCAACAGAACCAAGACAAGCACAGGAAGTAAGACCAGCCCTACGGCCCTGGCCTCATTACGGTTAATGCGCCAACCGATGAGATAAAACCCACCCAAGACCAACGATATGGAAAAGAGTGAAGGGCCAAGACCCGTTGAGAAGAGCCCATGACCAGCAACAAGCGTACCCACAACCAGATAGCTTTGGACAAACCAAGCGATGGTTGCCCACCACCAACTGGAGAGGCATGCCTCTTTAATACCCCGTAGATGATTTCGAACCACAAGGAAGGCGGCGATGGCATAACCTATCACCACCAACCAGAACAGAACATCCGGCATCCCATTACTCCGCTTCGGTTTTCCGTTGACAGCGTGCGCTGTTCCACCCAGTTTTAGCCTACTGAGCTAAGGAGAATACCACGATGAAACCAACTTCACACCCCCCTGTGGCAGAAGAGCCCTGTGCACTTGTACTGGTCGCCGCTGGCCGCGGCACACGCTTTGGTCATGAGGTGCCCAAACAGTACCATTTAATTGATGAAGAACCGGTGATCTTACACACCATACGCCGTTTTCATCAGCACCCTTTGATCAGCCATATCATCCCCGTTATTGCCGATGGCGACCCCTACTGGCCCCAGTGGCAAACAACCTTTAACACCCTACCTAAACTGCAAGCACCTGTTTTAGGTGGGGCCGAACGGCAGGATTCAGTCCGTAACGGTATGGAAAAAGCCCAACAACTTGGGGTGCCCTGGGTTGCCATACACGATGCCGCCCGACCCTTAATGTCTCAAAATTTGCTGGACCGTTTAATGAAAGCCCGTGAACAGGCTGATGGTATTCTTACCGCTCTACCCGCCCATGACACGGTAAAACAGGTGGATGAAAAGGGCTTTGTGGTACGCACCATTGATCGACGAACCATCTGGCTGGCACAAACACCGCAGATTTTTCCCACCGACCTGATGCTCGACCTGCACAAACAAGCCCGTGAAAAAGGCTTTACCGCGACTGACGATGCCTCACTCATGGAGTGGGCCGGTAAACCGGTGCTTCCTGTTGAGGGAGACCCTCATCTATTAAAGATCACCCGTCCTGGAGATTTAGAGACGGTACGTGCACTTATTCAAGGTAAGGAGTAGAGGATGAACCTACGTATTGGACAGGGCTTTGATGTACACCGCTGGGTTGAAGACCGGCCGCTGATGCTGGGCGGGGTTCATGTTCCCCACACCATGGGTTTGCTGGGCCACTCGGATGCCGATGTGCTACTCCATGCCATATGCGATGCCCTGCTGGGGGCCATGGGGCGTGGGGATATTGGTCGCCATTTTCCCGATAACGATCCCCAATATGCCGGTATTGCCAGTATTAAACTACTGGAACAGGTCTACGGGTATATGCAGCAACAAGGGTGGACACTGGTTAACCTGGATGCCACGGTCATCTGCCAAAAACCCAAGCTCGCCCCGCATATTCCTAAAATGGAAGCAACCATTGCTCAAACCTTGGTGTGTGCTGAAGATCTGGTCAATATTAAAGCCACCACGACAGAAAAATTGGGCTTTACGGGCCGTAATGAAGGGGTTGCAGCCCAGTGTGCTGTTTTAATTCAACAGTAGAAGTGCGGGGGATTACATCTGGAAGTGGCTAAGCAGATCCACCATTTTTTTATTACCCTGGCAGAGTGTGTCAGCCTGATCATGTACCTCTTTACCCAGGGATTCCACCGTACGTACCGATTTGCGCATATCACCAATACGTTGTGAAATTTCAGCAAACAGATCCACGGAATCCGCCACCTGATCGCGGACCTGCTGCCCGCCACCCTCGGCAGCTTGTACCCGGCCAGTTGTATCAGTTATACCCGTAGAGACCCGCGCCACACTCTGGTTTACTGCACCAATACCCGTGGAGACCTCTGTAATATTATGGGCAATTTCCGTAATGGCCTGAGAGGCCTCCACCACTTGGCTGGAGACCTCAGCCGTTTCTGTCGAGGTCTCCTCCATGGTCCGGGAGACATCCTCTAATGTGCCTTGGAAGGTTAAAACCTCATCGACAATCTCTTCTATGGCGCTACTGACATTTTGAATGGTGGTCGCGACCTGCAGACTATCTTTGGTGACATTGCTGGTTTCGGCTTGGATGTTGGCAACTGTATCGGTAATCATTTTTACCGACTCGGAGGTCTGCCCAGCCAGCTCTTTAACCTCATTGGCTACCACCGCAAACCCTTTACCCGCCTCGCCCGCCCCAGCAGATTCAATAGAAGCATTGAGGGCCAACATGTTGGTCTGCTCGGCAATATTATTAATCATACCCACAACCTTGCTGATCTCATTGGTCATGGCGTCCAGTTGCTCCACCCGCCGAGCGGTCTCCTGGGCCTGGGTGTTGGCGCTATTGGAGTCCGCATTGGCTTGTTCACAGCGGGTTTGAATCGCCTCAATGGCTCCGCCCAAACCTAACACTGAGTGGGCCATATTGCGTACATTGCTGTTGCTGCGTTCTGCAGCCGATGCCACGGAAGACATGCTGGAAGAGGCCTCCTCGGATGCCGCAACCACCGTATTCAAGCTGGTTGATGCCTCCTCGGATGAAGCCGATATGCTGTTCATGGTCTCATCCATATCCTTCATGGTTGCTGCAATTTCACTTAGCCCTTGCGCCGTTTGTTCTGTGACCCCTTCAATCACCTGATTACTCTCGGATACCTGCTGGGCGGAGGATTCCACCACACAGGCGTTTTGGGTGGTTTCATCCATACGGCTTTGCATGGTGGTGGAGATATCCGATAACGTTTTAGCCGACGCCTGTCCTTCATTGGACTGCTGCTGAATCAGTTCAATCATCTCCCTCAGGCCGGTGACCATCTCAGCCATGGCACGCTGCACACTGCCTTTGGGTGCTTTGCGGCCACTCCCAGCTGCAGAGAGATCACCGTCGGCCACCCGTTGGGCCAACCTGGCCAAAAGTATGGGTTCATTCCCCAATATTTGTAGCAAATTACGAGAGATCACCAGTGCAAGCCCAATCGCCAACAGCACCGCCACCACGGTCACCCCCACCATGCGTAGCAGCACACCAGCATATTGATCGTTGGCATTTTGATGCGCATAATCTGCATTTTTAAGGAGCTGTTCCTGCAGTTGATCCATGGTATCTCGCACAGCCTCAAACTGACTGGCGGCATCCCCATAGGAGAGCTGTTGTGCCGCTTGGCGCAACGCGGCATCTGTTGAGGCGAGGCCCTGCAACACTTGATCGGTGGTAGCTGACCAAATTTTCCAATCTTTATCAAATGTTTGAAAATGCTTTCGCTCAATATCTGTCAATACAAGCTTGCGGTATTTATTCATCCGCGTCCACGCCTGTCCGCGGTTGGCAACAAAGGTCTCCTTAAACACTTTAAAGGTCGGATCTTCAAGGGGGGTTGATACCATGGAACGTTCGGCGACCAACGCTTGCTGGAGGTCCCGGTCGGCCTCCACCAGATAATCAATACTGGGCAGATAGACCCCAAAGCCCTCACCAATAATCCGGTGCAACACCCCGAGACTTTGGTGCCCTACAATACCCATAATAAGAATAAAAAGAGTTACACCTGCAAAAGCAGCCAACAGTTTTGCGCGCACCCCCCAAGAAGACATAACCACACCCTCCCCCACACACGGCACCGATTACTCAAAACTTTAATATCACCCTTCACCTCGTAAATAAGTATGCGCCCCAGCCCCTTTTTTTGGGAACCCTGAATAATTAAATGCCCATTAAACCTCAACGACCTAGCGTAATCCTGCCTGTATTTACCAATTTTTTGGTAGTTTTAATCCCCTTTTCACAGAACCAACGAAGCTGATCTCTACTCCAAGCAGTAGTGTAGAGTGATGCAAGGATGCTGCGCTTTGTTCGCCATTACCGATCAATGCATTTAAATATTGGTCGCGCGTTTCCCGCAGGAGAACGCCGATGATGCCCCCTTACGACCCCGATATTCTGAACGACACTTTTTTTTTCCACTCCTGGAGTATGTCTGATCGCATCGCTTTTTTAAGCCATGAGGTCGTGCAAAAAGTACCTAAAGGGCAGCGCATCATTACCCAGGGTGCCTATGACCGAAATATGTTTCTGCTGCTGTCGGGCACCGCCCGTGTTTATAAGAGCAGCGACCCTGAGCTCACCCTGGCTTGGCTGAAAAATGGACAGTTTTTTGGGGAGATTGCTTTTTTCCAAGAGATTACCCGTACGGCGAATATTGATGCCCAAACCCGCTGCACCATGGTGGTTATTACCCCGGAGATTTTTGAAAGTTTAGAGAGCCCCCTACAGGCCAAGTTTTACCATGGGGTGATTTTGAGCTTAATTGAACGGGTTCACCCCCTTAACAAAGCGATTAAAATGCTGCACACCATGCTCTACAAAGGTGCGGCCCCCAGCTATTTTGAAGATGAACTGCAAAAAATCACCGGCCTGAACGCACAAGGGACCTTTCAATAATAAAAAAAGGCGATCGCTCTAAGAACCCATAGAGTGATCGCCGTTTATATCTTCCCCAACAACAGGCTACCCATATGCTGAGTGATGCATTAGGTGGCGTGTTTCTCCCACTGCCCTTTGGGGGTTTGTATCCAATACTCCATCTCGCAGGCTGCATCCATATAGTGTTTATAACGCAGACGGCTGCCCCGCTTGGACTCTGTATCATCAGGGACAAAATCCACCAAGGTGTCGAACTGATCAAGCTTATCCAAGGGTTGCTGGCTGAGCATAACCACCACCGTTGCACCATTAGGGTCAACAGGTTGGTTGGCAATGAGAATCGGCTGGGCTTCCGGGTGGGGATCTTCTGTGGTGCCATGGGGAAGAAAACTATCGGGGGGGTGACGCCAAAGATGGTCATCCAACCATTTTGCTTGATTTTGATCCTCAACGACCACGCAGATCTTAAGCCCCATACCATGGACTTTATTGAGGATCTTCAGCAAGGCCCGCTCGCGGCTATCACTTGCGAGCTGATAAAACCGCACCTTAAGCGGGCCTTGCTGAGTTTTGGCCATGGGGTATTAGACCTCTGCTGCGTTCATGCGGCTCTCCACCCACTGGAGCAACAGCCGTACGCAGGTACCCGAAGAACCTTCACTCACATAGCTTTTACCCGGTACAGACCAAGCTGTTCCTGCAATATCCAAATGGGCCCAGGGAATATCCTCTTCCACAAAGTTGGAGAGGAAACAGGCTGCGGTAATGGTGCCGGCACCTTTACCACCAATATTCTGAATATCCGCGACTTTGGATTTAATCTGCTCTTGGTACTCTTTAAACATGGGCAAACGCCAAACCCGCTCACCAGAAGCAACACCTGCCTGCTCCAGCTCAGCCTGTAGGCTATCATCATTACCCATCAAACCTGTTGCATGGTGACCCAAGGCAACCACACAAGCCCCGGTCAGTGTGGCCAGGTCCACCACCGCATCGGGCTTAAGACCACAAGCATGGTGCAGTGCATCGGCCAAAATCAGGCGACCTTCTGCATCGGTATTCAACACCTCAACGGTTTTACCGTTGGACATGGTGATCACATCCCCCGGACGTTGGGCTTTGCCGTCGGGCATATTTTCAGCGGTTGGTACAATCCCCACCACATTGACTGGCCAGTTCAACTGATCCAGCGCTTTCATCAAACCAAACACCGCGCCACCACCGCTCATATCGTACTTCATATGATCCATGTTGCCGGCAGGTTTGAGCGAGAGACCACCCGAGTCAAAGGTAACCGCTTTACCCACAACGGCAATTAAGGGTTTATCCCCACCTTTTTTATGTTCCATAACAATCATGCGAGGGGGGGTCTCACTGCCCTGCCCCACGGCGAGGATACCGTTCATTTTTTTACGGCGTAGGCGGGTGGTATCCAAAATGGTGGTTTTAATGGCATCCCCTTCACCCAGCTTTTTGGCTTCATCGGCCAAAGTCTTGGGGTTCAGGATATTACCCGGTGTGTTGCACAGATCACGACAGAACCAAACCCCTGCAGCCGCAGCGGCTGCTTTATCCACCACAGCCTGTACTTCGGCCTGCATATCCTGGCTGACAGCGCAGGTCAAAGTTTGCAGGCGATTGTTGGGCTCATCATCGGAAGAGCGGTAGTTCTCAAACCGGTAGCGGGCCAGCCATGCTCCTTCTAACTGCGCATAAAGGGCACTGGTGCCAGCGATCTCTGGTAGATCCAGGTTGGCCAGCAGTGTAATGGCACTGTTGATGTTCAGCTTGTCACACGCTTTAACCAGGTGCCCACCCGCTTGGCGTAAGACTTCGGCATCCAGATCTTCAGGCTTGCCCAAACCTAATAGAAGCACCCGAGGAATCGAGAGATTTTTATTCTCAGGTAAAGGCAGAGGCAAAGCCTCACCAGGCTTACCTTTATGCCAACCGGCTTTAATGGCCTGTTTAACCGCCTTGGCCACTTTTTTATCCAGATTAGCCAAACCTTCTTGGACTTTGGGCTTATCGCCCCCCAGCACACCGATAATCAGGGCATCGGCCTGCCAAGAATCTGGGGTGGAACTGTCACAAACAACCTGGAAAGCGTGCTCAGTCATATCGCCTCTGTGGTAATGCTGGTCATGGAATGGTACAAAGGGTGCGTACGTGGGGATTACTCTAACCAAACCCGGTCTTCGGCCCAAGACGACGCAACCTGATTACACAGTAATTTACGCCCAATTTCGGCGTGTTACAGTGGGGTCGCGTTTTTATGCTGCCGACCCGGTCATATACCATAACCGATAATGAAGCGTCTGTCCCGATATCTTCTGACCGAATGTGCGGTGACCAGTTTTACAGCACTGGTGGTTTTAACCACCCTGGTCCTACTGCCACAGATCCTGAAACTGGTGGATCTTTGGGTCAATAAAAGTGTTTCTATCGCTGTCTTGGGGAAGATGGTTCTCCTCATCATGCCCAAATTCCTGGTGGCCAGCCTACCCATGGCGCTGCTGGTGGGTATTCTGATCGGCCTTGGCCGGTTGGCGCAAGATAGTGAATTGATAGTCATTAAATCCAGTGGCATCAGCCTGCTGCGTATTTTTTATCCCTTATCCATACCCATTTTGGTGGTGACCTTTTTCTCACTCTACCTCAATTGGTTTTTGGTACCTGGTTCACACAACATGTTCCAGAGCATTAAGGGTGCTTTACTCAGTCAAAACACCTTTACCATTAAAACCCAGACCTTCAACAGTGCCATCCCTGGCTTGATGATCTATGTGAACAAACAGAGCCATGGGGGTAAATTGCTGGAAGGACTGCTTATTCATGATGAACGTGACCCTAAGCAACCGGTTACCGTCATGGCCAAAACCGGCATGCTCCACCGCAGCACCAGTGGAGAAACCGCTCTTTTACTCAAGGATGGCAGCCGTCACCAGGTCTCCCCAGGTAACCTTTATCGGCAACTGAACTTCTCAACCTATGATCTAGAGCTTGGGGTTAAGTTTGATACGGGTGGGAAAAAGGGTGCCCGTAAAATGCGGGCCTACAGCATTGCTGATCTGGATAAAGCCCGACAAGCCGACAACCCACAACTGGCCAACAAAGCGGAACGGGAGTGGCACCGACGTTTTGCCATACCTGCCGCGACCGCGCTGTTAGGGTTTTTGGCCATTCCCTTAGCCATGCAGCAGAACCAGCGCTCTGGACGGGGATTTGGCTTTATTGTGGCGATTGTGGTGTTGATCATTCAATTTGTACTGCTCACGTTTGGTGAGGCTTTGGCCAAACGGGAGGTTGTGACGCCCGCGATAGGTATATGGACACCCAATTTGGCCTTACTGATGTTTACCAGTTATGTCACCTACATGGCCTATCATGACCGCCCCATTAAACTATTCCAGTGGTTAGGTACCATCTTGGCCATGCTGCCTCAACGCATGTTGCAGACCTCTGATAAAAGCGGAAAGGAGAGCTGATCATGCCTATTCTTTTCCGCTACTTACTCCAGCTGTTTTTACAGGGCTTTTTTAAAGTTTTCACCATCTTTGTGGCGCTCTTTTTCCTCATGGATGGTGCTGAACAGATCCGCCGCTTTGGTGGCCGCGATCATGTTATGTGGCAGGATCTGGCTGAGCTCATGCTCTTGCGTATGCCAGCCTTTTTTACACAGTTCATGCCCCCTATTGCCCTACTGACCACCCTCTTTGTGGTCACACGGCTGACCCAGCTTAATGAGCTGACAGTCATTCGTTCTGGCGGGGTCTCTCTGGTACGTATTCTCATCCCCTTTTTATTGGGTGGTGTCATGATTGCCGGAGCCCAGCTGGTGATGCTGGATCAAATTGTGCCCCGCACTAACGCAGCGGCAGAGCGCTCTGTCTTTCGGATGAACCTACCAGAACAAGCGGCCAAAGCAGAGCTCATGGCCAGCCGGGAAGGTACCAGCCAGGATAATTTATGGATCAGGGATGGCGGACAGATTCTTCATGCCAAACGTGCTTACGGTCATAAAAAGCTACTGTTAGAGGTTACGATCCTGCGTTTTACTCCTGAGCATGATCTTATTCTCCGTGCGGATGCGCATAAAGCGGCTTGGGAAAAAGATAAATGGGTGCTCCATGATGGTACGGTTCATCGCTTTACGGGAACCGCCACCCAGAGTGAGCCCTTTGAGCGCATGCCTTGGCCTATAAACCTTGGTACCGAACAGATTGAACGGGCAACCCCGCAAGCTCAGGAGCTTTCTTTACAAGCGTTATGGAAGCATGCGGACCGCTTGGTGAATGAGGGGTATGATGCCACCCCCTATTGGGTCACGCTGTACCGTAAGATGGCGGATCCGCTCTCAACCTTAGCCGCTATTTTGTTAGCTTTTCCTTTCGCTTTAAGGCTACACCGCATGGGGGGGACCTTTCGTTCCATGCTGGCAGGTTTTGTGACGGGCTTTGTGATGTTTGTGGTGGTTGATCTATTTACAGCTTTGGGTTTTGGCGAGCGACTACCGCCTTTCTTGGCGGCTTTTGCACCGGTCATGTTCTTTATCAGTATTGGCGGCTTTCTACTGCTGCATTTGGAAGAGGATGTTCCCATTTAACCTTGGCCCGACGCCCTATCGATACAAAGGCTGAATTCCTTATGGATTTCAGCCTTTTTTATTATTCAACAGGGCCCTCCACCCTCGTTATTTATAAAAAATTCTCTTGATCCACCTACTTTTATCCCTCCATAAGGCTCACAAAGAGCGTCTATTCTCTACCCCCCCCCACTTGTTCCACCCTTTGCTGACAACCAAGAGCCGCCCCTTGTTGGACCCACAAAGCATTTGAAAAACCTGCAAATTGAACGAGAGGTGCGATTCCACTTAGCTTAAAAGAGCCCCTCACCCCTGACACACTCTCATTAAAAATTCTTTACGGTATTTATGCTGGAGACCTCTAAGAAAGCGGTTTTAAGCCACTGGGGGGAAAACTTATAAAAGGGGTTGGGGATTATTAAGGGGAGGCTCTGCCTGCCCCTTAATCGGGTCCGGGCAGCGCCCGGGGGGTCAAACAACCATGCATCCAACCCATAAAATCTTATTTTTTAACACTATTTACGGTAATCGTTCTGCTGGTTCCTGAAGAAAGCGGTTTTAAGCCACTGGGGGGAAAACTTATAAAAGGGGTTGGGGATTATTAAGGGGAGGCTCTGCCTGCCCCTTAATCGGGTCCAGGCAGCGCCCGGGGGGGTCAAACAACCATGCATCCAACCCATAAAATCTTATTTTTTAACACTATTTACGGTAATCGTTCTGCGGGTTCCTGAAGAAAGCGGTTTTAAGCCACTGGGGGGAAAACTTATAAAAGGGGTTGGGGATTATTAAGGGGAGGCTCTGCCTGCCCCTTAATCGGGTCCGGGCAGCGCCCGGTGGGTCCAGGGCAAAGCCCGGTGGGTCCAGGGCAAAGCCCGGTGGGTCCAGGGCAAAGCCCGGTGGGTCCGGGCAGCGCCCGGTGGGTCCAGGGCAGCGCCCGGTGGGTCCAGGGCAGCGCCCGGTGGGTCCAGGGCAGCGCCCGGTGGGTCCAGGGCAGCGCCCGGTGGGTCCGGGCAGCGCCCGGTGGGTCCAGGGCAAAGCCCGGTGGGTCCGGGCAGCGCCCGGTGGGTCCAGGGCAGCGCCCGGTGGGTCCAGGGCAGCGCCCGGTGGGTCCAGGGCAGCGCCCGGTGGGTCCAGGGCCATGCCTCAGATAACAACTTCGTTATGTGTGCGGATTACATTCTGTTGGGAAGCATACCGATACGGCAGGCCTGTACATGATAAAACAGTGGGGGAGTAAGGCTAACCAAGCCCATCCATGACCAGCAGGCGCTGACCCCAGTCCATCCAGGCCTATCCCTCAGGGTTGGCACAGGGTCTTTGCCTTAGCTCAAAAAGCAGGGCGATCAACCCACACCATAACGGTGTGAGGAAGCGTGGTAGCCAGGGGCGATGTATGGATAAACCGCATCGACTCAGCAACCGACTGATCACAACAGCCCCTGACCAAACCACCGATATCAGCTCATGGAGTCTTTTTGCAGCTGTTCTAAAACCGCTTCAAGAATGAGCAGAATGACTGAAATGGTATTGGCCACAAGGGCACCAATTACCAAAGCATGGGCCATATTGGGGTTATGCAGAATATAGAAGGCCCCCAGGGCTGGAATGAGATGAAAATCAGCGACCAACGAAGCCGACATCATCATGGAGCCGATGGAGTGCCGCGTACCCAGTTTTAGGGTTGTGGCTACCAGGTTCATGGAAACCGCCAAAATTAGCTCATAGCCACTACCATGGAAGATAAAACTGACCGTGGTGGTTAGTGCCATCATGAGAAAAAAGGTGGTCCAGATCAGACGCCAATCCATTCTCAACTCCTATATCAAACCCAACACTACGCATAGAGAGGGGTCACTGAAAAGTACAACGTTATTTAGCTACTGCTCTCTTCATCCACATTGGCTGGATCGTGCACAATAGCCTCACGTTCCGGGTGGAGAAAAGCTTGTAACCCTTCCAACTGGGAGAGTGTGCCCATGATCAAAATCTGATCACCAAAATGAATGATGATATCGGGGTTGGGCATGAGCAGCAGCTTACGCTTACCCCGTTTACGAATGCCCATAATATTGGCGCCCAGGGCATTACGGATACCACTGTCGCGGATGGCCACCCCATCAAGCACGGATCCCTTATTAATACGCACCTCGCGGATATCGAGGTTAAGGAACTCACCAAACGCCACTCTATCCAGAAAGCTGGTATGTTCAGGATCTGGCGGATGCAACGCTAGGGCTGAGATTCGTTGACCAATAAGCTCGTGGGGAAGAATGACCACATCCGCCCCAACTTTTTCCAGCTTGGCTCGAGATTCATGGTGTTCGGCCACGGTGATGATCAACAGCTCGTGACCGCTCTCCTCCTCCATAATCTTACCGGTTACCACCGCTGTGATGTTATCGGCATCATCCGCAAAAGCGGTAATCACCCCACGGGATTCACCAATATTAGCTTTACGGTAACTCTCGTTATGAAAAGGGTTGAGCGGCAGCAGTTCATGCAGCAGATCCTCTTCAGCCATGGCGACCCGCTCTGGATCATCATCCAGCACCACATAGGGAATGCGCTGTCGTTGCAGCATACGGACGGTCTCTCGCCCAATCTCGGTATACCCGGCCACAATAAAGTGGTCCTGATACTGCCGAACCTGATGCACCATGATGGCCTCCCGAAACTTACCAATCACATTTTCATTAACCATCACACTAATGGCTGTACCCAGAGCGTAGGTCCAGGTCATAACCCCAACCAAAATAAGGACAACAACAAAGACCTTACCCCCTTCAGAAATGGGGTGTGTCTCTTGGTATCCAACCGTGGTCAGGGTAAAAACGGTCTGATAGACCGCGTCTAAGAAAGGGTAGTTGTCGATAATCATGAAGCCAAGTATCCCGAAGGTATTGACCATGATCAGTGCGACTAAAGGGGCTCGAAAACGCCCCAGCACATCCGTAAGATCGTGCTGTCGTTTTTCAAACCGCTTACTGCCACTACGTGCAGACCACATCAACGTTCTCCCGCCTGCACGCTTGGTGTTTCCACGTCATGTTCCCAAGGTGGGATGATAATGCCACCGGAGATCACCAGCTTCAGCCCCTCTTCAACACTCATATCCAGATTGATAACCTCATTTTTTGGCACAAACAAGAGCATACCACTGGTTGGGTTGGGGGTTGTGGGCACAAAGATATGGTAGATCGGTTCGCCCAAAACAGTACGGACCTCACCTTCACCTTCAGAAGTTACCAACCCCACAGCAAACAGCCCTGGGCGGGGGTACTGTAACAGCACAACCTGTTTAAAATTTTTTGCCCGTCTGCCTAGCAAAGTCTGCACAAACTGTTTAACGGCATAGTGCAAGTTACGGATGAGCGGAATGGCACCCAACAACTGGTCACTCCACTGAACCAGCCGGTGTCCTAGCCAGTTCCGGGTCACCATACCCACCAACAAAATCAGCAACAGGGTCAGCGCCAGACCAACACCAGGCAGATGCATACCCAACAGCTGATCGGGCTGCCAGGCACGGGGCAACCAAGCGAGCAGTTGATCACTGCTTTTGACCATAAGATGCAGAATAAACAGCGTCACCCCAAGTGGTAAAACCACCAGCAGGCCGGTTAGAAAATTCTGTTTAAGTCGAACACGAAAACGCTTTAACACGCTGTGCTGTTCCGTTTAACTGTAAAGAGGAGCCACCACCTGCACAACCCCCCTGAATACACAGGCCAACCGTGATCTAAAAAGATAAGATCACGAAATAGGGCGATTATACGGCAGATCAGGTAGGATGCCTATAGTCCATTCGATAATGCCAGCCATAAAGCACCACTATTTGAGTGAGATCGCCATGTCTAACTACCGATTTCTCCCTTGTCACTCAGACCATATCCCTGCGGTATGCCGTCTGCCGGAATCTCCACAAACACTTATGGATATGGCCCCCCATGCCCAGTGGCCACTGAGTGAAAGCTTTATGCACCAAATTGCCCTAGAGCGGCAGTGCCCGACGGTCATGGTTGAGGATGATCAGGTCATGGGTTATGCCAACCTGTACAATGTGCAGGAGGGAGAGTCGGCCTATTTGGGGAATGTGATACTGGGTAGTCAGGTACGGGGCAAAGGTTTGGCCAAACTGTTGGTACAGTATATGGCCCGCTTGGCCCAGGAAAAATGTGGCGCTGGGTTCTTAAATCTTTCGGTCTTCACCCATAATGATGCGGCGTTTAAACTCTACCTTGGTTTGGGTTTTACCCCTTGGGGTAGCGATATAAGAAAACGGGCCGATGGGAAACCGCGGATTTTAATTCATCTCCAGGCATCCTTACCTTTGCTGGCCCCCACCCCCACCATGATGAGCCTGGATCACCTGGTCTTAACTGTGGCCGACCTGGATAGAACAGTGGATTTTTATCACAAAGCCTTGGGCATGCATCCCATAACCTTTGGTGCAGAGCGCCGTGCTTTACGTTTTGGTCGTCAGAAAATCAATCTACACCTGTCCAGTGCCCCGTTCACCCCTCATGCGTACGCTCCTACACCAGGGGGGGCCGACATCTGCTTACTGACCGATACCCCACTACCGGCCATGCAAACCCATTTGCAAAAACTTGGCATTACCATTGAGCAAGGCCCCATTCCCCGCACCGGTGCTCATGCCCCTCTATGCTCTATTTATTTTAGAGATCCCGATCAAAACCTGGTCGAGGTGGCCAATGTTTGTAAAGATTAATGCCCCTGGTAGCCCGCTCGCCCCATGACCGATCGGAGGGAAAACACCCTCTGGGGTCGCCTGTGAGCCGAGCCTATATAAGTAGGGGATGCGTCTGGTGTAACAAACAGAGAAGCGCCCTGTCGCTACAGACGCAACTTAAAACAGGGCCAGCTTTGACAGCACTCGACCCCGTTGCCACCCCATACGGGCAAAAGGGTCGATCATCAGCTACAAGTTGGGCGATAAACAACCCGCCCCAGATCAGCATATAGACCTGTTTGATCGATCCACCCGCGCATAGATCATTGAGAAGGCACAGACTCTCTTAACAGCCCGACCCCATTTAGGCCAACGCCACCTTTTTTTCATGCTCTCTAAAGCGGAACCACACCCCGTCATCCGACCAAGTGAGCAACACCCCTTCCAAAAACGAAGGCCACACATCCCAAGATGGGGTTAGCCCCAAATAACGCCAGATAAACAACATCATATTCCAATCATGAGAGACATGAACCTGAAATCCCCCACGCTGCTCGTGCTGCTCACGCATAAAGTAGAGTTGATCCTGGGCAGCCCCTTGGGCCGGTACGGCTAAATCCGCCGACAGGTCACCTTCAAACCATTTTTGGATAAACTGCAACGTATCCATATCCTGATCCTTGCAGTATTGATAGGTGTGCTGATTATTCGGCAGATAACAGGCCGCCAACCGATGTTGCCCACCATGGTTCTCTACCCCGTGCGCGGCATGGGCCATACCTTCCAACATACACTGGGCGGTTTGGCCACAACGGGCGATGGTGCTATGAAAAATATGGGCAGGCGGTTGATGCTGAAACAGATCCGCCCCCAACTGACGCGAAGCTACTTGCCCCTCATCGGTCAACATGACCTGTTCGGCCTTGGTGGCATCTTCTATAATTAAGCGTGGCCCATGACGCATAATCAGCGAACATTGGGACAGGTCGGCATTTTTCAAGAGTTGTTGCATAGCATTCAGACTCATTCACCCTAAAACAGGACTAAAAACTGCAACTTTATACTGGTTTTTGGCTCAAACTCCAGCACATAAGAGCTTATCCATATGTTTTTATGGAATCTTTAGCGCACTAAAATGACAAACATGCGTTGGGTACTCCACAAAGCTACTCCACAACTGGAGAATCGATGTGCCACGTAACGCCCCGAGTTTCCTTTCCCAGCACCCCAACGGACTGTATTATTGTCGCTTTCGCCTCTCAACATTATTGCAGGGGCACTTTGGCATTAAAGAGATGCGACGCAGCCTGAACACCGCACATCATCGAGAAGCACTTAAGCAGGCTCGAAAACTGGCTGTTTTTTTTCAGGCACTAGAGGATGAAATAATGGCAAAGCGAGGTAGCAAAACCACAATTGGTTTGATCACGCATTTCACATTCGATACAGAGGGAAATAAGACTGGCGAGCTTCGTATTTAGCGGGATGATCCAGACGAAGTGATGGGGCAACACTTTTCTGGATGGTTTTTTACGCAGAAACTGGGAATGCCAGATCGCACTGTTCAGGGGTCATATAGCCGATGGTTGAATGCTTTCTCTGGCGGTTATAAAAGACCTCGATGTACTCAAAGATGGCCTGCTTAGCCTCTTCATAAGAGTTGAAAACAAAACCTCCGATCAACTCAGTTTTCAATGTGCCAAAAAAGCTCTCCGCTGGTGCGTTATCCCAGCAGTCTCCAAGACGGCTCATGCTTTGGAGATATCCCTTCTCTTTGAGCAGGCCAGAGAAAAGATTAGATGCGTACTGGCTTCCTCTATCGCTATGGACCATTAAGCCTACTGGTGGCCTACGCTTGAAGCAGGCCATTCTTAGGGCGTCCGTTACCAATGATGCCTTCATGTGGTCGGCCATGAACCACCCCACAACGCTACGTGAAAAAAGGCCTATCCAAACAGCCAGATAGAGCCAGCCCTCCTTGGTCGCAGTGTAGGTGATATCGCCCACATAGGCCTGATCTGGTCGCTCAGCGGTAAATTCACGGTTCAAGTGGTTCGGAGCCACGGGTAAAGAGTGACTGGAATCTGTCGTGATAACCTTGAAGCATCGTTGGGCTTTGCATTCCAGGCCTAGCTTACGTTTGATCCTGGCAACTCGTCTCCTACTGACGCGAACACCATGCTCAACCAAACAGCACTGTATACGCTTGGAACCATAGGTTGCTCGGCTTCCATAAAAGATCTCAACGATCCATTCTCCTAAAAGCCTGTTTTCCTCTGCCCTGGCTGATTCTCGCCGGTTGAGCCAGCCGTAATAGCCACTCTTAGAGACACCCAGCACGCAGCAAAAGTATTCTATTGAATGGTAACGCCTTTGCTGCTGGATAAAAGCGTACTTTACTGGATGTCCTTGGCAAAGTACGAGGCGGCTTTTTTTAAGATGATTTGCTCTTCTTGTAACCGGGCTAACTCTTTACGCAGTTGCTTGTTCTCATTCTGGAGTGTAACCATCTCAGGCGATTTACCACCTGCTTTATTGGCCTGCGCTTGTGCTCGCCAGTTGTAAAGATTCTTTGGATTGACATCCAACTGCTCAGCAATCTCAGGCACGGATTGATCCGTACTGTTCATCAGCTCAACGGCTCGATCCTTGAACTCTTGGGTATACCGTTTCAACTGTCGTTTGCTCATCAAGACACCTCCTCTATGCGAGCGTCCTATTCTCCCTCAGAATGGGTGTCCAGAAAAGTGTACCCACCTCAGGTGAATGTGTTGATTTCCTCACGGAGAAAGAATCTGGCAAACTAGAAACGAACCGCCCGATTCTTCAAAAAGCACTGGAGCGGTGTCGACTGACGGGAGCTACCCTGCTTGTTGCGAAGCTGGATCGACTCTCCAGGGATGCCGCTTTTGTTCTATCTTTGGACGGAGATCCAACCATCAACATTAGAGCGCTAGATGTTCCCGAAGACTCTGGCGTCACATTGGGCATTTTTACTGTGATCGCTCAGCACGAACGCAAAATGATTTCCCAGCGCACTAAGCGGGCGCTAGCCGCTAAGAAGGAGCAAGGCGCAAAGCTGGGAAATCCAAATGGTGCGGATGCTATCTTCAGATCTGGTCAACAGTCGGTGCATGGGGTAGCCGCTATTAAGCGGAACGCTCAGGATCGAGCCGAGTTGTTGCGCAATGAGGTTAAGGATGCAAAGGCTGAAGGTCGTGAGACCCTAGCCGATATCGCTCAATGGTTAAATCAGCGATCCATCAAAACCCCACGGGGCGGTAAGTGGCACTCCACAAGCGTTAGGCGGCTGTTAGATCGGCTGAGTTGATTGTTGGCCAGCGTCGATTGTGCCGGTGGCACACCTCATAGCCACTGAGCATGTTGTCTCAAGGATTGCATGAACCCCTTCAATGACCCCGTAGAAACTTGGATTTTAAAGAGTTTTCGAGATACTTATAGATATATTCAAGCGCTAAAAAGTTTTTTAAAATCCAAAGGTCAAGCCAGAGCGGCTGGGATTTTAAAATGTCCGGCTAAGCCCTATGATGGGACAGGCATTAAATAGATGGTGGTAAAGCTCGATACAGATAGATCCTAAAGAAGATCGCAGCCCCCGATGACTTCATGCATGACTAGGCGCTAAACCTATCCAGTCGCTGATATCCATAGAGCCGGTAGACATGAAACACACATTCGGCGGTTTTTAAGGAGCTAACCTGTACCAGCTGTTCATACGTTGCCTGCAACTCCTGTGCATATACACAGGCTGGAAAAGTACACTTTTCACAACGTGACTTGACCAGATTTGTGCTGGTGATGGTTGGAAGCTGTTTTTCCAAAACATCACATAAAGTACGCTCTTCAAATGAACAGTGCTCGTCACTGGCCAGTGATAGGACAACCCCACGCATAGCACGTATCATAGACGCTTCATTACAACAAATCTTCCTCATAACGCCACCTCCAGCAGAATATAACTATCTTTCAAACCTGATATACGGATAAAGCTAAAAAATGATCATCATTGGATGGGATTAGCTTTTGTAATAGAAGGAATTATTTGTGATTTTCCAAGAAACACAGGGATAATCAACTGTCTTCAAGTATACTTTGAATACGACTAAATGTGACATTGAAATTTTTTATCTGACTGCACGCTTTCTTGACCCGGATATTTCATGAATCCCAGACACCCTCATTCACAGATCTTTGCTTTAAGCACACAGCCTCTCATGCTAGAATCTGATCCGTGGGAGCACTCCACCGAGGTACTCCACAATGTCATCCAATGCAATGTAATGCTTTGTTTTAGAGTGAGTTTGGAATTTGCAGACAGGGTCGTTCGTTTGGCTCAAACTCCAGGCAGAGTGATTTTTTTATTAGAACAACTTTCCATGTTTTTGAAGAGGTGCCGCCATGAACAAGCCCCTTACCCTGCTGTCGACTGCAGCCATTCTGGCCCTTCTCCCTCTTCAAGCCGGGGCGGGGTGGATGGATATGCTCAACCAAGTCGCCCCCCAAGCCCAAGAGATAATGAAGCCCAAAAGCACCACCCCTGAACAGCCCACCACCAGTGGCAATATGCTGCAACGCCTAACCCAACAAGAGATGGTAGATGGCCTAAAGCAAGCCCTACGCATTGGTGCCAAAGCTGCGGTCTCTACCTTGGGTACGCAGGGCGGTTTTTTGGAGGATATGAGTGTTAAAATCCCCATGCCTGAAGCGCTAGGCACCATCGGCTCCCTTGGCGGTGACAAGCTCCAACAAAAATTTGTGACCACCATGAACCGTGCAGCCGAACAGGCCGTACCAGCCACAACCGAAATCTTTATTGATGCCATTAACCGCATGACGTTAGATGATGCGCTTGCCATTCTCCAAGGCGGGGAAAACGCGGCTACCAACTACTTCCGCACCCACAGCAGTGCCGCACTGGAAAAAGCCGTTTTACCCATTGTAACCGAAGCCACCGGTAACTCCGGTGCCACAGCCACCTACAAACAGATCACCGGCTTGCTACAAGGCTCCGGCGGTTTAGGTGGCCTACTGGGGAGTGCAGGACAATCCAGTGGTGGCGGTGGCGGGGGGTTAGGAGACCTGCTGGGCAGTGTCTCCTCCATGGTTGCCCCCAAAGACTTTAATCTGGACCAATACGTGACGAAAAAAGGTGTTGAAGGCCTGTTCACCAAAATGGCCATTGAAGAGAAAAAAATCCGCACCAACCCCATTGCACGTAGTACAGATCTGCTTAAAAAAGTGTTTGATATGAGCAACACCCTCTAAGTACGACAAACAACAACGCCAAACATAAGCGCGACATAGCTAAGCTATGTCGCGTTTTTTATTACCCCAGCGTCTGCACCCAGCCGAGTACATTAAGCTCTAGACCCTGCTAGTCCCCCTGAGCGCTGCCCTGATCCCCCTGGGCGCTGCCCAGACCCGCCGGGCTCTGCCCAGACCCGCCAGGGCTCTGCCCTGGACCCGCGGGGCTCTGCCCAGACCCGGTTAAGGGGCAGGCAGAGCCTCCCCTTAACACTCCCCACCCCCTTTTAAAACTTTCCCCCGAAAACACTTAAACATTCCCGCAAAACCCAACCCTCGCCTGCGCGGCTTCTCCAACAATTTAGCCATCAATAACCGCCCCCTCGGTACCGCCCCTCCCCCCCCTGGGCTCTGCCCAGACCCGGTTAAGGGGCAGGCAGAGCCTCCCCTTAACACTCCCCAACCCCTTTTAAAACTTTCCCCCGAAAACACTTAAACATTCCCGCAAAACCCAACCCTCGCCTGCGCGGCTTCTCCAACAATTCAGCCATCAATAACCGCCCCCTCGGTGCCGCCCTTCCCCCCTGGGCTCTGCCCAGACCCGGTTAAGGGGCAGGCAGAGCCTCCCCTTAACACTCCCCAACCCCTTTTAAAACTTTCCCCCGAAAATACTTAAACATTCCCGCAAAACCCAACCCTCGCCTGCGCGGCTTCTCCAACAATTCAGCCCACAATAACCGCCACCTTGGTGCTGCCCTAGCCCGCCTTACCGCTGCCCAGGTCCGGTTAAGGAACAGACACAATCTCCCCTCAACCCCACTTTTTGTATTTTCCTCAGAGTTCAACAACAGAAAACAGACCCTACCCATTCAAAGAAAAATGAGAACCTGTTGCGTAAACACACGCTCAGGCAAAGCCCCCAAAACAGTGGCTTTGTCCGCCTATCCCCCATTTTTTTATTCTTTTTGGCGAGAAAGTTGCGAAACAAAACAGGGAAAGGAAGAAACGTCGCCTTTTTGGCGTGTTCTCCCAACCAACCAACGATGCACGGAAGCATCGATGTGATCAGCAAAAAGATCACAGAAGGGGCCATCGCGTCCCCACGCACCACAGACCGCCAAGGAGGGTAGCTGTTCGGTGCCAAATGCGAGGAAATTAACCATGACCCCTTTGTGTCACGGATTACGCCTAAACTGGGGCTCGCGGCAGGATCTTTCTGCCTTATCGGCCCTCTATCGAGAAGCCCTGCTCGAAACCCAACCCATGGAGACCCTGCGTATAATGGCTTCTCCAGGGGGGGGCGGCATCTCACGGCTTGTGCACCACGGTTCAATCCTGGTGGGCCACACCCTCTTTTTGCCCATTGATATTAAAGGGGAAGGCCTTAAACAAGCCCCCCGTTTTATGGGGTTGGCCTCTCTGTTGGTTCATCCCGAGTATCGTGAACGTGGCATCGGCAGTATGCTGGTGGAAGATGGCATTCGTGCCTGCACAGCACGGGGTCATGAGGCTCTTTATAGCGCCACCCTACCCGACTTTCTCATGCGCTTTGGCTTTCTCCCCTTTCAGGGCGGTAAAACCGGCCAAGCAAGCAAGCTGTGGATGCGCCCTTTAAGCTACAGCGGCTTACAAGGCTGGCAAGGTGACGTGCAGTTCCACCCCATGATTCTTAATCCCCTGCACACAACCACCGCACCTCTGTCCAGCCGGCAAGCAAGCGGTCAGTAGACTAAGTCTTAAGGTCGTCACCTCACCGTGACGACCTTTTTTCTATTCACCGTCACAGCCCCTTACCTCACTCTGCCAAAAAAATATACAAACATCCTAACAACCTCCAATATTAAATAAACCGTGATTACCATGGATCATTCTTCATCACTTTGGCACAATCATAGAGACAACCTCAGTTAAACAATACAGGGGCAGCACCACTTTGCCAGCTCATGTTTTATAGATGAGAATCAGGTTTTAGTTATGTCTTTACAACCCCGTATTATCTGGATTCTTTTTAGTGTAGGCGTTGCCTATTTGCTCTTAAGTCTTATGCTCCAATCACTCTTTATTACCCCACGATTTATTGAGCTGGAACAGCAACAGGTCCAAACGGGGCTTGAGCGGGTTAAAGGCATGTTTGAGGATGAAAAACGCCACCTCAATAGCATGACCCACAACTGGGCCAGTTGGGACGAACCCTATGCCTATGTTTTGGATCAAAACCCCCAATTTGTGACCAATAATTTGGGTCCTGATTTGATGGTGTCAGGAAAAGTGCATGCCTTTGGTATTTACAACCTTAAAGGTGCACGCATTTGGGGGGGTAAGCTCAGTGCCGATCAAAAGCAGGTTGAACCCTGGTCCTTGTTTCCCAAGCAGACTTCGACAGATCATCCGTTTATCTCGCGGGATGCTCACGCCAAACCTCTCTCAGGTTTTCGTATTCACAATCAGCAGATCTGGCTTATCTCTGCCTACCCTATTTTACCCACCAATGAAGAGGGTCCTTCACACGGAACCATGATCATGGCCCGCAAGTTAGACCAGGCCCTGCAGCAACGCTGGCAGGAAAAAGCCAAGATATCGTTTCATTTAATCTTTGCGGAGCAGTTACCTGAGAAGATCGATCAAGCTGAAAAGGTGTTTCAAACCCTGCTGCAAACGCCTGGTTTTTGGATTAACCCCGCCAGCCAGACACAGATTGACGGTTTGATGATACTGAGGAATATTCAGCAGCAACCCAAGCTGATTATCCATACCCAAAGCCCCCGCACCCTGGTACAGCAAGCGACCGAAAATATGCTCTGGTTTAATATGCTCATGGCCATTGGCACGGTTGTAATGATTCTGACCGTCATCCAGTTTCTGCGCCATGTGGTGATCAAACCCATTAAGCAGTTACAAAACAGCATGCATCAGTTTACGGAAAATGCCCAACAGTGGCGCCCCTCACAACCCCGTGGCAACGGCGAGATCACCCAGCTTACCTCTAATTTTAACCATATGGGAAAAGAGCTTAGAGAGAACAACCAACTCTTAATTCATGCCAGAGATCAGGCACTGGCCGCCAGTCAGGCAAAAAATCTATTCCTGGCGACGATGAGCCATGAAATACGTACACCGCTTAATGGCATCATCGGTCTACTCTCTATTATGCAAGATAAAGAGCCCAACGGATCGCTGCACAAAGAGCTCTCCATTATGGCCAAATCAGCCGATTTGCTGCTGCGTTTAATCAGTGATGTGCTGGATTTCTCTAAAATTGAGGCTGGACAGTTAACCCTGGAGCAGATCCCCTACAGCCCTCGGCAGGTGCTACAGGATGTGATGGAACTGTTCACCCCCCAAGCGCAACAAAAAAAGATTCAGCTGGTTTCAGCCATCGCCCCCGATCTACCGGCGGCGGTCCATGGCGACCCCACCCGCATACGACAAGTGTTAATCAACCTGGTGGGCAATGCCATTAAATTTACGACCAGCGGAACCGTCACCCTGGGGTTGCATGCCCAAGAGAGCGCACCGGAAGATCGCCTAGAGTTACGGTTTTCTGTTAAAGATACGGGTTTGGGTATTCCACCGGATAAACTCACCGATCTTTTTTCCCCATTTGTGCAAGCCAACAATGCCATTTCACGTACCCATGGCGGGTCGGGTTTGGGTCTGGCCATTACCCATCGACTGGCTGAAATTATGGGGGGAAAACTGGAGGTCACCAGTACAGAAGGGGTCGGCAGCTGTTTTACCTGTCTTCTGGCTACCACCCTGTGCGCCACCCCATTACCGGAGCCCCCCGCGCCAACAACCGCCGCGCAGATGAGACCATTAAAGGTCATGTTGGTTGAAGATGATGACATCAATCAACTGGTGGAAGCGACACTTTTACGGTCGGCCCACCATGAAGTCACCATTGTGGCCCACGGCTTAGAAGCGGTGACTCTCTTTGAAAAAGATGCCCATTGGGATGTTATATTAATGGATATCCGAATGCCGGTGATGGATGGGTTGGAGGCGACCCAGCGCATCCGTGCTTCAGAGACCACACATACGCCCATCATTGGTCTAACCGCAGATGTGGTGAATGACATGATGATCAAAGCCCGCGAGATCGGCATGGATCACGTCTTAACCAAGCCGGTTCGGGTTGAAGATCTTCACCAAGCCTTAGACACCTACGCCGCCGCCCCCCCAACGACCTAACCCGCGTCGTGCATGACATGGTCTAACCTGCCACATTGAATTATGGCTGGTAATTCATAGCCAGAAAGTGGCAACACACCGTTCAGACAACGCGTGCCACACTGTGCCCAACAAAAAAACACAGTGTGCTGGCAAATGGTTAGACCATCGCCCTATACCAGCATTGTCATTTTAAATGGGTAACCATCTAGACCTTTTAGCCACGCGCCCCCTTGGCGCCTTTAAATGCATCACCGAACACACCACCAAACCCCTCTTCAAGCAACACATCAAAGAGCAGCATAGATGAATGTCAGGGGGCTACGCCACACGCAAGCCCCAACGGCAACCGCCCGGACGCCATGGTACCGCCGGTAAAACGGAGGGGGTGCGCACGGTCACCTTTTTTTAATAGAAACCACGGTTTAGGTTCTATGGTGGACCTCTCTACCCCATAAAAAACGGCAGCCGAATAGGCTGCCGTTTTTTGTACGCACCGGGTCGCTTTTAGAGGGATTAGGCCCCGCTGCTTTCCCGATACCTATCCAGTACTTTAACCACTTTTTCCACATCACGGGTTCGACCCAGGGCACCAAATAGGCTGATCGCCTCCTGGTACTGCTCGCTGGGATCTTTGCCCTCCAGCACCAGCAGGTCCCCTTCCACCTGAGCCAGCTTGGCCAGATCAGAATCAAACCCTTCACGACGGGCCAGCTCTTTGGCTTCGTTCAGGTGGCGGCGTGCCCCATGGTGGTCTGCGTTACGTAGATAGAGCCGTACCAGTGCCAGCTGATTGGCCACAACCTTACGGGAGATATTCAGCTCCTTATGAATGCGCAGCGCTCTGAGCAGGGCAGTCTCACCCTCCTCCACCTTATCGACATCCAACAAGCAGCGCCCTTTGGACATCAAGGCTGTGCCCGCCCCATAACGGTTACCAATACGATCCATAAGATCGAACGATTGATCAAAATGAATCAACGCCTGATCAAAGTTACGCTGACCATTGTAGATGTACCCTAACGAGAGATGCACATTACCCTGCTGGCGTACATTGCCCAGCTCTTCGAACATAGAGAGACTCTTCTGGTTATGGGCAAGGGCCTGGTCCAGATCGCCACTATGTTCACAGAAGACACTAAGATTATTAAACAGCAGCGCCATATCTTCACGGGCATTGTGGGTTTCAAAAATCTTTAAAGCAGTCTGCGCCTCTTCCATAGCTCGGGTGCTCTGCTTCATGCGGTTTAACACCCAACTCCGGTTGGTCAACACACGGCCCATCTCAGGATCATCGGGATAGTCAGCCAGCAGCTCAACCGCCCGGTCATAGGTCTGTAGCGCCATATCCTTATCGCCACGTTTTTCCAACAAACGGCCAATTAGGCGGGTTTCAGAGGCTTTTTCCAGATCCCCAGTGAGCAGGGTAACCCCATGCTCACGGGCCTCAATGGCACCATCCATTTCACCCAGCAGTTCATCCACCTCACTTAGGTGGGTATAGAGCTTGGCCAACGAGGGTGCCCCTTCAGCCTCCAGCACGTCATCGTGCTGCTCGGCCACCTCGACGGCACGTAGGTAGTAACCACGTGCCTCCACATTGGCAAATGCGGCCTGAGCCTTTTGACCACTACGTTCCAGGTAGACATAGGCCCGGTCCCAAGCTTGGGCTGTCTCTAAGTGTCGCGCCAGAGATTCAATATAATCCCCAATACGGTCGGCATAGATGCTCTCGGTCAGATCTGCCACCTTAAGGTGCAGCTCACGCACTTTCTGCTTGAGCATGGTGGCGTAGACGGCTTCTTGAATAAGACCGTTACGGAAGCTGTACTCAACCTCAGGGAAGCTCCGTGCCTCGTAAAGAATGCCCATCTCTTCGAGCAAGCGCAGACGTTGATCCAGATCTTCCACGGGGAAGGCCGCCCCCAGCAGATCCAGGCGGAAGACGTTGCCAATAACCGCAGCCATCTGCAACAGATCCTTCAACTTGGGTTGCAGCTTATCAATACGGGCAAGGATGAGACTGTGTACGGAACCAGGGATCGAGACATTGGCCAGATCCTTAAGCAGCGCGATGGAGCCATCCGACTGTTTTTCCACCACTTGCCCATCAAACAGGCTTTGCACCACCTCCTCAATGAACAGCGGGTTACCATCGGTGCGGTTCATAATTAGAGAAAGCACCTCGTCAGGGATCCCATCCGAGCCCATCAGATGCTGGATTAGAATACCGCACTCCTCTTCACTGAACTGTGTAAAGGCCAGCTCCAGGTAGTCCCCACCCCAGGCCCGTTTGGCCATGGTGGTTAACTTGGTGCAATCCCGTTCACCACCCGAGCGCAGCAGCAGCAGGAACATGGCCGGTACTGCACGCAGATCTTCCAGTAAGAAGGTCAGCAGCTCCATGGATGCACTATCGGCGTTATCCAGATCCTCCATGGTGATCACCAGTGGCCGTTTTTTGGCCAAGCTGCCAAACAACCAGGAGATCGCCCGGAAGGTCTCTGCTTTCACCTCACGAGGATCCATTTGATCCAGGGGAATTTCATAGCGTTGGTTATCGACCTTCAGATCCAACAAGGAGGCGATATAGACCAGAGCCCGTGCGGATTCCTGATTAAGATCCGGTGGCAGATCCAGCATTGAGGTCAAAGCGGCCTCAATTTTCTCCAAGCCCGCATCATCACTGTCATCGGGGCTAACCCCAAACAGTTGCCGCAGCAGCTCACCAATGACGTGATACCGGGTAGAGCGGCAGAAGGAGTGACAGGCCCCTTCCAGCAAGGTCATACCGGCATCCACCAACTGTTTACGCACCTCTAGGCGAATCCGGCTTTTACCAAAGCCCTGCTCAGAGGTCAGCACCACAACCTGACCTTTACCATCAATAAGGCGTTCAACCCGTTCCGTCAGCTGACGCATCTCTTCGGTACGGCCCACCAGTGGCACCTGGGCTTTTTGATCTTCACTACGCCCTTTTTGCAGCCCCAGCAGTTTATAGACCTCCACCGGTTTTTGCTTACCTTTGACCTTCATGGGGTCAAGGCGGTCAAACTCAAACAAGCTACGGGTCATGTTATAGGTGTAACCAGAGATAAAGGTCTCACCAGAGGCGGCCTTGCTCTCCAGACGAGAGGCCAGGTTAACCGTATCCCCCATCACCGTATATTCCATCTTCTGGTCCGACCCCACCCCACCGGCAATAACAATACCGGTGTTAATACCAATATGTAGGGTAAGGGGTTTGTCCAACTTAACCGGCAGGTTCTTATTGTAGTTGAGCATACCCTGCTGCATATCCAGGGCGGCGCGCAGAGCCAGTTCGGGATCATTTTCGTGGGTAATCGGTGCCCCAAACAGGGCCATGATGCAGTCACCGATAAACTTATCCACATATCCTTCATAGTGGGTCACCACATCGGCCAGCATTTTCAAACAGCCGTTCATGATCTGGGT
The DNA here is from genome assembly GCF_036689865.1 of Magnetococcus sp. PR-3. NCBI lineage: Bacteria > Pseudomonadati > Pseudomonadota > Magnetococcia > Magnetococcales > Magnetococcaceae > Magnetococcus > Magnetococcus organivorans. Next base: position 1,024 of record NZ_JBAHUQ010000024.1, on the reverse strand, counting down.
GACTTCTTCAGGATCCAGCTTTTCACTCATGGCGGTAAAGCCAGAGATATCGGCAAACAGGACCGTGACATGTTTGCGTTCCGACTCCATAGACTGTGCCGTAGGGGCTTGGCCATTATGGGAGGTCAAGCCATTTTGGCTGGCACTGTTAGACTGCACCGCCTGATAGCTCTCTAGACTACCCTCTCCCATCTGCATACGAAAACCACAACCACCACAGAACCGGTCACCCGCCTCTACCGAAAATTGGCAGCGGGGACAAAAGGCCCCCAAGGCAAGACCGCACTGGGTACAAAAACGCACCCCGTCACGATTTTCAGATCCACAATCAGGACAACCCATGGAAACATCTCCAAACAACGGCCGACTATGACCGTTCAATATATAAAAAGGATTTTAAGCCGCACCACTTCATGCACGCAGAGCAGCTTAACCACTAAAAATCACAGTTGTCAGACACACTTCAAGAGGTACATGTACCAGCATTACACAATGTTACTCGTTTTTTGCAGGCGTGATAAGGGAAAACATCCACCCGCCCCTTATTCTCACCTTTCAGAGAGATAAAAAAATCAACGCACCAACCCCAGCCAAGGTACCCAGCAAAACCCCCTTCGCCAGTGTGGTCTGCAAAATGCGCCCCACCACCTTACGCACCACAAACAGCTGCACGATCCCTACAAGAACCAAGCCCCCCCCCAAAGCGGGGTGTAGCATAAGGGGTAGTTGGGGCAGCAGCTGCCGCGCCACAGCCAGACCCGCTGTCGCAACCAGCAGGGCCATAAAAAGCGGCGTGACCACCCGTTGCATCATGGGAATAGGGGCACGCACATACTCTTTTTTGAGTGCAACACGACCGATGGCACCGGGATGGTTACTGATCGACATAAGGGTTCTCCGACGACGGTTGGCAATGACCTACCTTTGCTATACGCCCATGGTTCCTGAAATACAAGGAGGCAACCTGGAAAAACGTACGTATTTTCAAGTATTCGCCCCCCCCCCCCCCCCGGCCCCCCCCCCC
>NZ_JBAHUQ010000023.1 GCF_036689865.1 Magnetococcus sp. PR-3 | reverse complement strand
TACCATTTTTTCCCACCCGCCCCCCACTTAAAGAATGGATAAAGCGCCATACTCTGCGACAAAACAGCCTTAAAAAGAGGCTGTCGGGCGCTTAAGGGCCTGACCACGCCACCATGATTGGCCAATAACCGACACCATCACCACACTCCCCCCCACCAAGGTCAGGGTGGAGGGTTGTTCTGAAAGCAACATCCAGACCCACACCGGGCCAAGCACAAACTCAATCAGTGTTAACAGGGTCAGCTCAACCCCTGTCAAAGCGCGAGACGCCAACATAAAGAGCAGATGCCCCCCCACAGAGATCACCCCACCCAACAAAAAACATAACAGCAGATCATACCAGGAGATCACCCACTGACCCTGCGCCAACACACCACCAACCCCCATGGAGAATAGCGCCCCTATAACCAGGGTTGGTAGCATATTACGGTGGCGCCCATGGCGAAGTATCACCACAAAGCCCGCAGCACTTAGTGCGGCCAATAGCGCCAACAGGTTCCCCAAAAGCCCCCCTGCGCTCAGGCCATCCCAGACCATCAACCCAATGCCCCCCATGGCTAAGAACATGGCCAACAGCGTCACAGCCCCAACAGACTCTTTAAGGAACAACCAAGCCAGTAGAGCGGTAAACATGGGCAGGGCACTCATGGTAAACATGGCGTTGGCCACCGTGGTATGCAACATGGCCAAAATAAAACACATGGAAGCCAGACCAGCCAGAACACCCCCATAGAGGGTTACCCCCCCCAGCTCGGTAAAGCGTTGCCAGGTTTGCGGCCGGTTCTGTACCCAGAGGATAAACCCCATCCCCACCGCTGACCAAAAACCACGCCAAAAGACAATCTGCCCCTGGTTGGCCTCCGCCACGCCACGCACCACCAACCCCATGGTACTTAACAGCAATCCACTGACAATCATCATCATCAATGCCCGACGATGTTCCGGCATCCCGCCCCCGATCGATTACCCCAGCACAACCACCCACCGCGTGCAAGCATCCCCACCACGACACCAGCCCCAGCAGACCCCTGCCCTGTCTCACAAAGAGAGCCTACCACCACGCACCGCTTAAACGAACCTTATGTGGCGTCACAGCCCCCAGGCTTTGGCCCCCCTAGCTCGCAACAGACCCTAATCGCCTTTAAGCGCCCCTTGCCAACAACAGGCCCGCAACAACATGGCCAGCGCCATAGGCGCATCGACCAACCCCTCTACAGCACGGCCAACCCCACCACAGCACGGCCAACCCCACCACAGCACGACCAACCCGCTACAGCACGACCAACCCCGCTACAGCACGCTACAGCACGCTACAGCACGGCCAGCGCCATAGGCTCAACCGTCAAAAAAAAACCGCACAAGCGGGGGAAGCTTGTACGGCTTTAGTCATTCAGTCCGTCTTTTATAAGGCCTGATCAGGCCTCTTCCATATCAAATTCATCTTTACCTACGCCGCAGTCAGGACAGACCCAATCTTCGGGCACATCCTCCCATTTGGTGCCTGGAGCAATACCATCATCCGGCATACCTTCGGCCTCGTCATATTCAAATCCACAGGCATTGCAAACCCATTTTTTCATGGCACCTCTCCTTCATTTTCTCATATATCAAACCGTGCATATCACGGAAGTGTTAAACGTTATGAAACTATGGAGTAGACAATGAGGGCATAGGTTCCATACATTAAGGACCTTTTTTGTCCTATATAGACAAATCCCAACATCTGACCGCTTTTTTGATTTCAGGCTTGAAAAAAATGGCCCCACTTTCAACAATGGCACCAACAAACGATCTCTAATGGGAGCCCAAACCTTTATTATGCTTGTGCAGAAATCCTCCTTTACAGCCTATTTTTGGCTGCTCACAGCCGGATGGCTGGGAGGGCACCACTTCTACCTGCGCGATCCCATGCTCGGCAGGCTCTCTATACTGTTGTGCTGGACAGGGCTGCCCTTGCTTGCCGCACTGCTGGAACTGCCAACCCTGCACCGGCGGGTACGCCGTGTAAACCGCCTGCTCAGTACAGATTATCATGGCCGGGTGGATGGTTGGGACCTGCCCGCACCATCCTGTGCCCGCTGTCACCGTAACATTGCCTGGATAATCAAGCAGAGCCAGGGGCTGAGCATTAGCCGTAACCATCAACTCCTACGCCTAACCGCCTTTTGGTGGCGCCAAGCGGGGCTACTTCACCCCACTTTTCACAACCCCCATGCGGAAGATGTCATCTGCCCCTCTTGCCGTGGAGAGATTCCCCCAGTGATCTCACAGCCGGTTCCTGAACCACGCCCCGCTGGCCAGCGGTCAAGCAGCCCGGCCTTAAGTTGGTTCATGATTGTGGTGGGGGGATGGATGGTGATCCATGGTGGCGGTCGTGGCATGATGCACCAAGTCGAGCTGTATGCCCGCTGGCAAACCACCCCTGGGGTGGTGACCTACAATGCGGTGGATATGCTGACCCACCACACCCCACGCTGGCTGACCAGCAGTGTCTCCTACCAACCGCAGGTTCAGTTCCGTTATGTTTGGGAGGGAGAGCGCTGGAGCATGGGGGGCTACTTGGCCCAATCCCCCCCCAGCTTTGCCACCCGAGCCAAAGCGGAGAGCTACCTGAAGCAATACTACTCCATTGGTCAAGTGATTGAGGCACGGGTCAACCCCGAAGACCCTGAGCAGGCCTACGCGATGGTGCGCCCCGACTATGACCCACTGTGGATGGTGGGTGGTCTGTTAATTATGGCACTGCCAGGATGGCTGCGACGCAGCAGCCACCGTTTAAAGAAGAAGCAGGCTGCCAACCAACGCCATCACCAGCAGTAGCGTGAGCAATGCCCGCTGTTGTGGTGCGATGTAAAGAGCGGGATCCCCCGCCTGACCGGCCCCCTGCCCTGTGACCATGGGGAGGATTAAATTGTGCTTAAAAAGCCACAAGTAGAGCAGGTTGACCAGCACATGAATGGCAACCAAGGCGATGAGAAGATTAAACGCCCCTTTGTGCCAAAACGTGATGGTCTCACTCCACTCGGCTCCGACCCAATGCACCAGGGGACCATCAAAAAAGAGGAAGGTGTTTTCGCTGGCAAACAGCCCACCAACCCCTTGCACCAAAAGCAGAGCCAATAAGGCGACAATCATTAATGCCCCAGCCGGATTATGCCCCACATGGTGTGCAGGTTGACCCGCCAACAGGGTACGCAAATAGGCAAAAACAGCCCCTGGGCCTTTAACAAAGTGGCTAAAACGGCTGGTTGCAGAGCCCCACACACCCCACCCCACACGCCATAAAACCAGCGTTAAGATGGCATATCCAAACTGGGCATGCAGGGTCATTTGGGTTGTTTTAACGGTGTAGACCGATCCCACAATCAGCAGGACCAGCAACCAGTGAAATAGACGGGTGGGTAGGTCCCATATGGTGATCGGCTGTGGTGTCATCATGCGCCCCCAAAAGTAACCAGGTCGCCCTGTTTAGAGCAAACAGGGCGACCGCTATTAACGGGATGACTTATTTTTCACGGAAGTTGTCGTGGCACCCTTTACAGGTCTGCCCCAGATCCTTCATGGCCATACCCATACGCTTTTTCTCGCCACTCTTCACGGCATCCACCAGGGCGTTGGCACGGGTGACCATCATACCCATCCCTTTTTTGTAGCCTTTCCAGTCATCCCAAATCTTGGGGCTGGCGGTGGTTTTAATGGAGGCACCACGGGCATTTTTCTTAAAGGTCGCCAAGGAGATTGAGGCCGCAAACGCCAAGCTTTTGGCCTGCTTTAGGGTGACCTTGGGGCCTGCGTCACACTTACCTTTTAAGGTACAGCCCATAAACCCCATATTGGCCCCAATGACCGTCATCACACCTTTACGCTTTTGGATCACCTTATCGGCATCTGCAGCTTGAGCAACACCACCCAACAGACCAAACATGGCGGCAGAAACAGCTAAAATTTTAAACATCTTCATTCATTTAACTCCTGACAATGGTTTAAAATGATCCGGCAAGGTTTTGGGGATCGTAGCAATGGACCCTTTTTAAACGTCGCAAGTTCCCGATAACCTTTTCAACCTTTAAAAAAAAATGATACCCCAAGGAGCCACCATGCCCAAACATGCCATCGCCTACCTACGTGCGGGCTATGTACCCAAGCCACTACAACCCGCCTTTGGTGAATACTTTGGTATGTTTGAGCAGCTCTTTGCCCAATATGCCCCGCAACTACAGCTCCACTGTTTTGATGTCCAACAGGGGCACTACCCTCAGGATATGGATGCCTTTGCGGGTTTTTTGATCTGCGGCTCACCCAGCTCTGTCTATGATACGGAGCCCTGGATTGAGCCCTTACAAGCGTATATCGTACGCCTACACCAGCAGCAACGTAAACTGGTGGGCATCTGTTTTGGTCATCAAATCATTGCCCGTGCCCTGGGTGGGGATGTCGCCAAGGCCCCCCAAGGCTGGGGGTTGGGGATTCAAACCACCAAACTACGACCCGGACACCCCTTGGCCCAGGCCAAACTCCACTATAGCCATCAAGACCAAGTTCTCACCCCCCCAACAGCGGCCCAAACCATTGCCCAGTCGGCGCACTGCCCCCACGCCATGCTCCGTATAGGGGAGCATATTCTAACCATGCAGGGTCACCCGGAATTTTCCGGGGCCTACTGCGCGGCACTGATCCGTAGCCGACAGGAGCGTCTACCCGCTAAACAGGTTGAAGAAGCTCTACAAAGCTTGCAGCAGAATAACCATAACGACGCATTGGCCGGTTGGATTGGGGATTTTTTCACCCCTTAACCGCCACAGCACTTTTCCCTGGACCACTTATCGACGAACCACTAAACTAATCGCCGCATATTCCAACTCTATTCATAGGTTTACATGTCACAAAACCGTTTTACCCACAAAACCATAACCCCGGTTAAGGAGCTGGTATGATTCACCGCCTATTGGCACTGTTTTTCAGCATGTTTTTTCTGTGCCTAAGCAACCTGGCCCTGGCCGAACCCATTCAGGTGGGTGGATCATTAGGGTTAACCGGTCGTTATGCCCCCTTAGCCATCATGCAAAAACGGGCCTTTGAACTGTGGGTGGAACAGACCAATGCCCAAGGCGGATTACTGGGGCGCCCTCTGGTACTGACCATTCTGGATGATCAGAGCGACCCGACGCATGCCATCAAGCAGTATCAACACCTGCTTGAGGAGAAAAAGGTCGACCTGCTCCTGGCCCCCTACTCCAGTACGCTGACACAGGCGGTTATGCCCCTTGTTGAGAAACATGGCCTGCCAATGCTGGCCTCTGGCGCGGCCTCAGACAAGCTCTGGCAGCACGGTTATAAGAATCTCTTTGGTCTCTTTACACCGGCCAGCCGTTACAGCGTGGGTTTTTTAGAGCTGATCGCTCTACAAGGGATCACCGAGGTGGCCATTGTACATGCAGATGATGGCTTTTCTCGTGCCTTAGCAACGGGGGCCAAGCAGTGGGCAGAGCGCTTTGGTTTACAGGTGGTGTTGCAGCAACAGTTTAAAAAAGGGCGGGCCGATCTGACCCCTCTGGCACAGGCGGTTAAAAAAACCCAAGCCCCTGCTCTGTTGGTGTGTGGCCATTTTCATGAGTCTGTACGCATGCGTCAGGCGCTGCATAAGGTCACCTATCAACCCCAGGCCTACTTTGCCACAGTGGGTCCTGTGCTGCCACGCTATAAAACGGAGCTGGGGGCGCTGGCTGAGGACAGTTTTTCAGCCTCACAATGGGAGCCTGAGGCGCTGCACCACCCCAAAGATCGAGCGCGCTTTACCCAACCCTTTATAGACCGCTTTAAGGTGGCCCCCTCCTACCATGCGGCGGATGCCTATGCAGCCGGGCAGATCTTAACCGCAGCGGTAAAAAAAATGGGCACCCTGGATCGCAACGCCTTACGTCAATCGTTACGACAAAACAGTTTTATCAGTATTATCGGTCGCTATGGTGTGGATAAATCGGGCAACCAGATCCGTCATTTCCCCCTAACCATTCAGTGGCAAAATGGGAAAAAGAGTATTGTCTGGCCTGATACCTTAGCCAGCTCCCAACCCCAATTTGGCCCAGCAGCCAACCCCTGAGGATGCGATGCCCCTACCTGTGGCCCACCCACTGTATAAAAGCCTGACTGCACGCATTCTTCTGGTGGTTGCGCTGGTTATTCTGCTTTTGGGCAGCACCCTACATATGGCCGTTACCCAGTTTGTGCATAACCTGGAACGCACCAGTGCCCACCGGGATCTACGCAATCTCAACCTGTTGATGCTGGATATTCTAGATGAACAGCATATGGAGCTTAACCGCCGAGGGGGCGACAGCAACCCGGTGATGATCCGTATTATCCAGGGGCGCGCGCTGGCTCAGTTTGAAGATTTTATCCGCCGCTACGGGCTGGAAGGGGAGGTTAGCCAGGGGGATAACATGCTCTTTCACTCCCCAGCTTTTGACCAAGCGCCTGAGTCACAACACGCGGCGCATCTAGCGTCTACGATGGGCGCGATCACTTTAAACGAGCGGGCCTATTTTTATTACCACAGCCCCTTCAGCCCCTGGAACTGGACCATCACCTTGGCCCGCAACCAACAAGCCTACCATGGGCTGGTAGCCGAGCTAAACCGGCTCTACCTGCTGTTGGGGGGGGTGTTGATCCTGGTGGCCATTTTGGCCATTGCCCTGTTAAGACGCAGCATTCACCACCCCATCTCTACCATTTTAGCGACCCTGCAGAATGATCAGGCACCACCCTACCGGGGCACCCAGGAGTTTGAATATCTTGGTGATAAGGTAACCACCCTCGCCCACGCTCTGCATGATAAAACCCGAGAAGCCCATGCCGCCAACCAGGCCAAGAGTGATTTTTTAGCCTCCATGAGCCATGAAATACGCACGCCCATGAATGCCATTATCGGCATGACGGAGCTGCTGGATGAGACCCACCTGGATAGCCATCAATACCGGTATGTGGCGATGTTGCGCAATGCAGGAGAGAACCTGCTGCTGATCATTAATGATGTGCTGGATATTGCCCGCATTGAATCCGGTAAAATTGAGCTCCACAACCACCCCTTCTCACCAGAAGCGCTGATGGTGGAGGTGGCCGAGTTGGTGGAGATCCAGGCCAAAGAGAAAAACTTGGAGGTCTCCACCTGCAAAGCGGGGGAGATCCCCTTACAGGTGGAGGGGGATGGCAACCGCTTGCGTCAAATCCTCATTAATCTGGCAGGCAACGCAGTCAAGTTCACCGATCAGGGCGAGGTGGTTTTACACTTGGAGGTCTGCACGCAGGATGCCCACAGCTGCACCCTACAATTTTCCGTTATCGATACCGGCATCGGCATTCCTGAAGCCAAACAGGCCACTATTTTTCAAGCTTTTACCCAGGCAGACCGCTACATTACCCGGCGTTTTGGGGGCACGGGCCTGGGGCTGACCATCTCCAACCGTTTGGTGCAGGCTATGCAGGGCAACATCAGCCTAACCAGCAGCCCCAACCAAGGCAGCACCTTTGCCGTTACATTAACCCTGCCTGTGGTGTGTCAGCAGACCCAGGCCTCCCAAGAAAACCAGCAATTTTTACAAAACTTACACCTGCTGTTTATCCAGCCCGGTCACCATCTCTCCGTGTTACGCTCGGTGCTGGAGTCCGAAGGGGCGCACCTACACCACCATGCACTGGATGCCCCCCTTAATCTGCAAGCCCTGATGCATGAACAGACCCCCTGCGGGGCTTTAATTGAGTTAACCGGGCGGGAGATGGGCGCCTTTCACCAAGCGCTGGAACTGGTTGAGTCGCTGAACCAACATGGCATACACACACTCATCGTTGGGGAGCTACGCCGGGAGAGTGACTTGGCCATGGTGCGGGCGGCCAACGCCCACTATTTAACCAAACCCTTTCAGCGGGACAGCCTGTTACGCACCCTTACCCAGCACTGTGGGGTACCCTCCACCAAAACAGAGCCGTCCCTCACAGCGCCCCCCACCCCCGATCAAAGCTTACGTATTTTGGTTGCGGATGATGCCAGTGATAACCGCATGCTCATCCGCCACTACCTAAAACAGACCGCCCATACCGTAGTCACGGTTGAGGATGGTGAAGCCGCTGTTACCACACACTGCGCAGCCCCCTTTGACCTGATCTTGATGGATGTACAAATGCCGCTGCTGGATGGCTACCAAGCCACCCAACATATCCGCCACTGGGAGAAGCAGCATGGCCACGAGCCTGTACGTATTATCGCATTAACCGCCCACGCCTTTGAGCAAGATCGCCTGCGTAGCATACAGGCCGGGTGCGATGCCCACGTCACCAAACCGGTCAAAAAAGAGACCCTGATCAACCTGCTTTAGGCACTCTGCTTAACCGGCGCTAAATTGGCCAAAAAGTCCCGGCTGGGTACGCGGGTTGCCAAGATCAGCGAGATCACCGCCATGCCCGCCCCATACCAGAACACCGTACTGGGGCTGGTCAGCCAAACAATCCCCAACAGGGCTGGGATCACCACCGCCGCGATATGGTTAATGGTAAAAGAGATACCAGCTGTAGGGGCGATATCTGCTGGATCGGCAATTTTTTGAAAATAGCTTTTCAGGGCCAAGGCCATGGAGAAAAACAGATGGTCCACCACATACAACCCTGCGGCGACCCAGTGGCTCTCAACCAGGGCATAGGCGCTAAAGACCCCAATAAGACCCACATATTCTAGAATAAGCATGGTGCGCTCACCGTGCTGGCGCACCCACTGGCCGATCATCGGTGCCAGCCAGATGGTAATGGCACAGTTGATTAGAAACAGCAGAGTTAACTGGTCGGCACCATAGTGAAATTTTTCCACCATTAAAAAACCGGCAAACACCACAAAGATCTGCCGTCTGGCCCCAGACATAAAGGTCAAGCTGTAGTAGAGCAGATAGTTTCTACGCAGAATAATTTTACGGTGTTGGCGCACTTTTTCAGGAAACTGAGGAAAAACCCACCACCCCAACAGGGCCAGGGCCATGGTCAAGCCCCCCCCCAGGATATAGGCGGGGGGGTAGTCCCACTCAAACAGTGTCAGCACCACATACAACCCGCCAAACGCCACCAATGCTCCGAAGGCACGCACCGCAGCCAAACGGCCCAATACAACGGGGGTTCGATCCCGGTCAATCCACTGCAAGGCCAGGGATTGACGCATGGTCTCAAAGTAGTGAAAACCAACGGACATCACCAAAGTGGAGAAATAGAGCCCCTCTGGCGTATGGAACCAGGGGGTGATCAGGGTTCCAAAACCGGTCAGGGCCAGCATCAGCAGCGCCACCCGCTGTTCGCGGAAGACCAGCAGTAGAAAAATAGCCGTAAAAGCTAAGAGCCCCGGCACCTCACGAACACTCTGAAGTATGCCGATTTCCAGCCCTGTAAAACCCACCTGCTCCACACTGTAATTGTTTAGCAGGGCACGCCAAGTACTAAAAGCCAGAGGCATTGCCGCCGACAAAAGCAGCAAGAGCATCTCTGGTGAACGCCAGCCACCCCAACTTTGAGCCCAACGATTTAGTCTATCCATGACGCGATTACCTATACCCACATGTCCCATGATGGCTGCACAGCGTCGCGGGTACCGACCCTGCCTGACCCGGGCCAACCTCGCTGACGGTTCCCCACGATACCAAAACCTTTTGAACAGCCTGAATACCCCACAGGCTGCCTGAATACCCCGCCACCAGCACCAACAAGCAGGGGACGCTCCAATGTACGACTCGCCACAACGGGGGGTACGGCTAGCCTAAGCCTGCCCACCCCCTAGGGCATTAAACCACCAGACCCCAGGTGTGTACTGGCCCGCACACACCCCCCTCTTTCTGACCCAAGCCAGAGAAGGGGCGACAGCTTACCCAGCGTTGCCCCCAATAAAACAAAAACCCCTTCTGACCAGAAGGGGTTTGTATGGCTTAACCAACGGATCGTCAGCAGCTCATGCACCGCTCTCCTTAAGCGCATCCACCCGTTCATGCATGCTACGCAGCGAGGTCACCAACTCCTGATTAACCAAATCTTTACGCGCTTGACGCTTATTAGATTCATCCAGACGCAAGACCAGTAGGCTAATTAACTCCTGCTGGATCAAAATATGGATGCGAGGATCCATTTCCTCCAACGCTTGAGGATCCACCTTCAAGACGGTGCAATCCTCATAAGCCAATACGCTGGTAAAGCGCTTTGCTTTGGTAATAAAGGACATTTCACCAAAAATGGCGCCTTGGGGCAGTGTACCAACCTCTTGGGCATTCTCTTTATCATCCAGCTTGGTGACCCCCGCTTCACCGCGGATCAACACAAACAGGGAGCAACTGTTGCTGTCCCCTTCACGGATAATGATTTCACCCTTTTGAAAAAAAGAGAAAAAGCTCTCTTCGGAGAGAAGCCTATCCAACTCTTCATCTCTAAACTTTTGAAAAAATGAAACTTTCCTGAGAAGTTCACGTTCCAGATTCACCGACTAACCCCCGATTGACCTATAGATATGCGTAACGTCCCGGCTGATCATAGAGTAGAGACCACCAATCTACCAGTCTCTCTACCAAAATATCAGGACTTCGTTTGAGTATCTGGAAAGGCCTGGTTCATATAAGTTTTCAGATGCCTCATGCCAACATTAAGTTCATCATGTCCTTCACCAATGACCTGTTTTAACCAGGCAGGCTCAGCCTTTTTACTCTCATGGCTGGCATGACGGATGGTATCAGCGAGCTGCTGCAACCCAAAACTGGCGGCGGAGCCAGCCAGTGTGTGTAGTGCGGTGTGCACCCCTATCCGGTCACTCTGCTCTAACGCGGTCGACGCCGACACCAAATAGTTTATGGCATTTTTTTCAAAACGTTCCGACAGGTTCTGGAACTCTTTTCTGGTCATCTCTGCCGCCAGGATATCCAGATGAGCTCGATTAAGCGACGGGCTCTCCGTCTCACCCTGGGCCGGATCTTCAGGAGCATCATCCTGGGTCATCTCCGGCACCAAACGACGCATGATGGTCGTCAACCGTTCAGAGACGATGGGTTTCACAAGAATTTCATCACCACCAGCCTCACGGCAGGCATCCACCGTCTCCCGGGTGACTTCGGCAGACATCATCACAATGGGTACAGCCATGGCCCCTTGCTGCTGTTCGGCCTGGCGTAGTTGCTCAATCATCTCCAAGCCCCCCATACCCGGCAAAATACGGTCCACCAACAGCATATTCCAGCCACCGTCCATGGCCAGTGCCAAACCCTGCTCCCCAGACTCAGTCATGGTCACCTGGTGACCACGATCTTCCAGTATCGCGCGGATCACCATTTGACTGACCGGATCATCCTCCACCACCAGAAGGTTCAGGCTATGCTGGTGCATATCCCCCCCTTCTGACAGGGTATAACGCCCCGCTTGGAGCGGTGGGGTTGGGCCGTGTGTAGGCTCAGCTTGCCCATCCTCTACGATCTGCACCGTTGGGGCATCATACCCCTTGGAGCCCCGTATATCCTTGATCTCAGGTACACGGGAAGGCCGCGGCTCGGCATCATCCTGAGCAGGCGGATCCCAGGCAGGCCTCTGGTAGAGAGTGGGACGCTTGGTGGCCCCATGATCACCCATAGAGACCGGCAGTTTCATATGCAGACGTAACGCAGGTTGTGCGGCACCCACCGTTGAGATCTCCAGCATAATCCCCATCCACTGGGCCAAGCGCGCCATTAAAATCAGCGCCAGCTCACCATCCCCCTGTGAAGACTGCAGAGGGCTAAAGGGACGATAACGATGTTGTGTCCGCATCGCCCCCCCCACCTGTTTGGGGAAACACTCTAAAATGAGGTTAGAATCCTCCCCCTCGGTGGCGATCACATCCAGCCGGATCACGACCCCTTCACACCGCGCACCCAAACCATAACTGCGCAGCATGGCTGAAAAGAGTTGATGATGCCGCCCAGGATCCCCTAAAAAACGTTGATCAGCCGCCGCATCATCCAACTCCAACTGAATACGGAACCCCCCACCAACAGTGACCCCCAAGGGGTACTGATTGCGCAAGCGATCAAGCAAGGAACGAAAACGAAACGGGGTGCGTTCCATACTGGTACGGCTTTGTGCATCCAACTGCCCCAACACCTGAAGATCCTGAATGCGGGTATTTAGCTGCTCAACAACCCGTTCCAGCTCACTCACCCAGCGCCCTTCGCCTGCACTGCTCTCCTCGCTTTTTAGATAGGTTAAGACCTGTGTCACCTTCTGCAAGGGTGGTGTAAAAGCGTGACTCACGGCATCCAGCAGCACCCCCTTGGCCCGGGTAGAGTCATCCGCCAGCTCCATGGCCTGGTGGGTTGCCCGCTCCGACTCCTTAAAGCGACTGATATTGGTGGCGACCTCCAGGCGTACCGGGCGGCCATCACTCCACTCCACCCCATGAATGTGGGAGAGGTACCATTTATTATTCAACGGGTGCAGATACTCACGGGCAATCCGCGCCCCCACCTTGGGCCACAGGTGCGCACTCTCCCACAAGACTTTATGCTTCTCATCTGCTTGAGGATCAAAAAGGTGGGCAATTTTACGCCCCACCACATCCCCAACAAGCTCCCACATGGTCCGATTGATATAGAGCACACGCTGGGTACGGCTATCGGCCACAAAAACAGTGGCCTCCAAACCATCCAACACCGTATGCAGGCGACGGTTGGCCTGCTCCAGCTCGGTACGTCCCCGTTCCAGGGCCTGCTCCGAACGGCGGCGATCGGTAATGTCATGAACAATTTGATAAAGAATGGTGTGGCCATCCAACGACACCGGGCCAGAGTGAACCTCCACCTCCCGCTCTTCGCCACTGGCCAGCTGGTGACGGAAGAAAAAATAGTCACGCCCTTCACGGCTGGCACTGGCCATTTCATGCATAATTTCAGGTTCAGAGAGCACATTAATCTGGCTAACTTTCAGGTCGCACAGCTGCTCTTTGCTGTACCCGTAGAACTGCTCTGCGGCACAGTTGGCATCGATAATCCGGTAATCATTTTCAGGGTCAACCAACAGCTTAATGGCGGTATGGTTGGCAAACAGATCATGATAGCGCAGCTCACCACGGCCCAGGCGCCAACCCCCAAAAAAAATGGCCAAACAGCCAAGCAGCCATAACACACCACCGGCGCTCCAGCTCCAACGCATCGCTTGCCCAATGACCTGCTGCATCTGTGCCCGTGACAGACCCAGCTCGACAATAGCAAAAATATAACCGCTCTCTTTTATAATAGAAACCGAGTGCGCCAGATCTGATCGTTTTTTATAGTTTTCCTTACTGACCCCATCTCTACCTTGAAAGAGCAAAAAGTGGCCATCGGCATCCTGAATGGTAAAATAGATCACATCTGGCTGCTTAAGAACCTGACGCGCAAGATCCCGCAGAGTATTAATATCTTCAGACAAAACAGCATGATGTGCGGAAACAGAAAGCAACTGCACCGTAGAGCCCGCCCGCTGGCTAAGCGCCTCGCGGTTGCTGCGCTCCAGATAGTAATAGTGGCTGCCCAGCAGCAGACCGACCAGCAGAGTCAGCGCCAGCATCGCACCCAGCATCCATTTCCAGGAGAGTATCATATAGGAGACTAAGCCACCGTCACAGAGAAACATGGCCCTACCATAGATGCAGCGCCACAGTATGATAATTCATTACCGATCCAGACCCGGCAAACCTTACAAAAAATAACGGAACATAACATCCGTCAAATCACGTTACCCCAATTCCCCCCCCGTTACCAGCAGCATTACGGGACGTTAGAATTAGTTAGAAGCAAAAAAACCCACCAACTTTTAGTTGGTGGGTTTTTTCCTGTCACATTTTGTCGTGGTTACTTACGCCGCTGAATCACCATACGACAGTCTGCCACCGCAGCGCCTTTACCCTGGGCATGAACAATCATGGGGTTAATGTCCAATTCCTGGATCTCTGGGTTTTCCGTTAACATTTGCGACAGACGTAAGATCGCTTCACGAATGGCCTCAACATCTGCCGGCGGGTTACCCCGCACCCCTTGCAGAATTTTGTGGGCTTTAACCTCCTGCACCATACGTTCGGCACTAATCTCCCACATAGGGGCCAGACGGAAGGTGATATCCTTAAACACCTCAACCATCACCCCACCCAGACCAAACATGACCAACGGTCCAAACTTGGGATCTCGGGAAGATCCCAAGATTACCTCAACCCCTTTTTTGGCCATCTGCTCCACATAAACGCCGGTAATCTCTGCACCGGCATCGTAAGCCTTGGCGTTGGCCACAATGGTTTCAAACGCCTCACGGGCCTCTTCACGGGTTTTGAGCTTAATCATCACCCCACCGGCATCGGTTTTATGAATAATATCTGGAGAGCTGATCTTCATCGCCACCGGCAGGCCCACCTCATCCAACACCCGCTCCAGATCATCCAGCGAGGTGGCCAAACCATTTTTTAAGACCGGCAGACCATAGGCCTCCAGCAAACGCCCTGCTTCATGCTGGTGCAGCAATTTACTATCCGCATCCCCCAAGAACTGATCCATCAACCGCTGAACCTTATCCAGGTCAACATCAAACTGGGGGGCGGCATGCCGCCGTTTGTAGTGCAAGCGCTCACTAAAGCGCGCCATGGCTGCCAATGCCCGTACAGCGGCTTCGGGGAACTCATAGTTGGGAAAACCGTGACTGCGCAGATACTCAACCCCCTCCTGCACATCCATCACCCCCATAAAGGCACACATGACCGGCTTACCCCGGCTGCTGGCACGGGGTACAATTTGGGCAGTCTCCAGCACATCGGTCATGGCCTGCGGGGTTAAGATCACCACCACACCATCAACCCCTTCATCAGCAAGCACCAGATCCAGTGCGGCCTCATAACGATCATGGTGGGCGTCACCAATGACATCTACAGGGTTGTTAATGTTGGCGGTTGGGGGCAGTTTGGCTTTTAGACGTGTTTTGGTGGTCTCTGACAGCACCGCCAACTGCAAACCATGACGCTCCAGCGCATCGGTCGCCATAATACCCGGCCCCCCCGCATTGGTCACAATGGCAATGCGGTTACCCTTCGGCAGAGGCTGCTGACCAAAGCCCTGGGCATACTCAAACAGCTCACTGATGGTCTCAACACGCTGAATACCCCCCTGCAAGAAGATGGCATCATAAGCGGCTTCAGAGCCTGCCAGCGCACCTGTATGGGAGCTGGCGGCCTTTTTACCCTCGGTAGAGGTGCCAGATTTAATGGCCAGCATGGGTTTTTTACTCTCCCACGCCACCCGACGGGCGGTTTCAATAAAGCGGCGGCCATCGCTGATATCTTCCAGGTACATCAAGATGGCATCCGTATCCGGATCATCTTTTAAATACTCAAGCAGGTCGCACTCGGTCACATCCGCTTTATTACCAAAGCTAATAAACTTGGAAAAACCAATATTACGGCCCATGGCGTAGTCCAGCACCGCCGTACAGAGCGCACCAGACTGGGAGATAAAGGCAATATTCCCTGCTCCGGGGCTCTTGGTGGCAAAGCTGGCATTCATTCGCACCGTTTTATGGGCGTTGATGACCCCCAAACAGTTGGGACCAATCAGGGCCATACCATGTTTGGCCACGGCATCTTTAAGCCGCTGCTCATGTTCCAGCCCTTCCCCCCCAACCTCTTTAAAGCCTGCGGTAATCACAATGGCCCCGCGGATGCCATGTGAACCCGCATCCTCAATAACATCGGCCACTTGAGCCGTAGGCACCACCACCACCACCAGATCCACCGTCTCAGGCAAAGCAGAGATCGAAGCATAGGCCCGAACCCCCATAACCGCCCTATTCCGTGGATTAACCGGGTAGATCACCCCCTGAAAGGTACCCAGCAGGTTGGAAAAAATGGCGTGACCTACACTGCCAGGACGGTTACTGGCACCAACAACCGCGATGGAGTGGGGATTAAAAATGGCGTCCAGGTTATCATGCATGCTCGGTGTGCTCCAAAATTCAAAGTTCAGTTTCCGTACAGGATAGCGCCAATAAACCCATTGGCCTATCCATCAACACCCTTCATTAAAAGGCACACTATACCCCCCTCTACTGAAAAACCAGGGACACCGGTGTAACGGTTTTTCTACAAACCTGCAACAGAGACAAGTCATTATCCATCAAGCAAAAAAATCCCCCTTATCGCTCTATTCAACCCAACGATGCACCATGCTCAAGCCCAATAAGGAGACCAACCGTGTCCCCTATATGCGCCTCCCCTTTTCAACCGGGATAAAGTCCCTCTTGCGGGCACCTACCGGCCCAACTACAGAGCTCTTTTTTTATTTACAGACCTGCGCCAACGACGGCCAGGCCAGGTAGGCAAACCAACGGCCAAAAAATACCCCCGGCAGCCAACCGTTATGACCATACGCACAAAGCACCATGAGAACGCCCCTCAATCCTCAACATGCCTCAAGAGATCAAACTGGTGAGGGCAACCATAGCCACCTGCCCTAATAGGGGCGATCAGACAACGGATCTAAAGCCCATAGACCAGAGAAGTGACCACACCACACGGTATAACCAAAAGCCTTGGGGGCGTGAACAGGCACCATCACGGTTGGAGACACCACACACCAGCGCCTCCCCCCCTTAAGCGTTCCCCCTTTCAATGAAAGCCACCAACCACGATGGCACCGCGCTATGCAGAGGGTCAACCATCAACCAGGGGGATAAAGGGGCATTTAAAGGGTAAGCCACCAACCGCGATGTACAGCTCTATGCAGAGGGTCAGCCATCAACCTGGGGGATAAAGGGGCATTTAAAGGGTAAGCCACCAACCGCGATGTACAGCTCTATGCAGAGGGTCAGACATCAACCAGGGGGATAAAGGGGCATTTAAAGGGTAAGCCACCAACCGCGATGTACAGCTCTATGCAGAGGGTCAGCCATCAACCAGGGGGATAAAGAGGGGCTTAGAGGAGCTGCCCCTGAGTTGCCAACTCATACCGGGACATAACGTTGCAGCACATCCAGCAGGCGCTTCTTTTTAATGGGCTTGCTTAAGTGTTTGTCACAACCCGCCTCCAGACAACGCTGCCGCTCTTCTTCCATGGCATGGGCTGTTAAGGCCAAAATGGGAATAGAGTTACGCATGTTGCGCTCTTCCCAGGAGCGGATCTGGCGGGTGGCCTCATAACCATCCATCACCGGCATTTGCATATCCATTAAAATCAGATCAAAGCGCTTACCCGCACAATATTTTTCCACCGCCTCGGCCCCGTTATAGGCCACGGTTAAGGTGTGGGCACTGTTCTTTAAATAGGTTTTGATCAGAAGCTGATTATCCTCAGCATCCTCCACCAACAGAATATGCAAACCCTGCTGACGCCCCCCCTGGGTTTGGGACAGCTCCGCCACCTCTTCAGGAGCCGATGCCTGAGGGAGATAGAGATGGCACCAAAAACGGCTGCCAGACCCAGGCTGGCTATCCAACTGTAACTCCCCCTGCATCAGCGCCACCAGATGGCTACTGATACCTAGCCCCAAACCGGTGCCACCGTGGTTACGGGTGGTGCTTTCATCCGCCTGGGAAAAGGGTTGAAAAATGCGCGTATGGTGCGCGGGATCAATGCCAATACCACTATCGGTCACCTGCAGGGTTAAAAACCCCTCTTTTTCACACCTCATCTCCACAAATATGGTGCCATGGTGGGTAAATTTAATGGCGTTGCCCACCAAGTTCAGCAGGATCTGATAGATCTTGGCGCCATCCCCCCAGACCCACTCTGGCACCGTTTCAGCAACCTGGTAGGTCAGACTGTTATGACGCTGTTCGGCACGCATAATTTGTGATTGAACCACCTCCTCCACCAAATGGCGAAGGGCAATCCGTTCACGCTTTAAAGAGAGCCGACCCGACTCAATGGTGGCCAGATCCAATACATCGTTGATCAACCGCAGCAAACTATCGCCGTTGCGGGAGAGAACCTGAAGATAATCTTTTTGTGTTTGAGAGAGCTTGGTATCGGACAAGATATCCGCCATACCAATCATGGCGTTCAGCGGGGTACGCATCTCATGGCTCATGTTGGTCACAAAAGTACTCTTGGCGCGTGAGGCCTGACCAGCCTGTTGCAGCGCAGCCTCCAGTGCCTGCTGAGAATCACTCAACGCTTGCTCCCGGCTAATCACCTGTTCCTGCATAACCTGGAACGCTGTAATCAGCTGACCAAACTCATCGTTATCCTGCCCAACCACCTGGGTATTGCGGTTGCCCCTCGCCATACTCTCAATCGCCATCCGCAACTCTAACAAGGGCTTACCCACAGTACGCCGGTAGGCCCACTGCACGATCAAGGTAATAATAACCACCAACATCAGGGAGATCGCAGCGTTGCGTAGCAGATGATTCAACGCCTCATCCAACAAACGTTGATCACTGCCATAAAGGGTCAGTTGACCAATGTACTCTTTGCGGCTGTCATGCTCAAAATAGATGCGTTCCCGTTTAACCCACTGCGCCGGATGACCAACCTGTTTATCCCCCACATAGGCCAAGGATTGCCCATTGTGATCATGCAGGGCCACACTCAAGATATCGGCATCCTGCACAATAGCGGAGAGCACCAGCTGAGCCGGTCCAATTTCCAAATTCCACAACATATTGGATAGCGCCCGACTTTGCAGGGAGGCCACCACATCCAACCGTTTTTGCAAGCCATCAACCGCATTATAGTAGCTGCTTAACTCCACAATGAGAAAAAGCGGGATTGAGAGCAGAAAAACCAAAGAGGCCACAACCCGTATGAAGCGTCCTTGGATCGAGCGGAACCGGCCCGGCATGGATGAAGGTGTGGAAGCATCACTCTTTGCCGAACGGCGCATCATTGATAGCGCGCCACATAGGCTTGCCAACGCGCATAGTATGTTTTATTGGCAAGTTGTTGATTCACCCAGTGTTTCAGATCTGCATTCCCCCCTGCTACCATTAAATAGCGATCATACACCTGATGCTGCTGAGGCAGGACATGCAAAGGACTATCTGCCGAGGAGAGCTGGGCCAGAAAATAGCGGGCGGCTGAACGGGGCATTAAGGTGACATCAACATGGCCGTTTAAAAGCTTGTTGATATTATCTTGCAGGTTAGAGGCGTTCACCCGCCGCAACGCCCCACTGCGTTCAATATAAGGATCAATCGCTTTATAGTGGTGCCCATAAACCCCACCTAAAACCAAGCCATCCAGACTGGCTGGCCCTGAATAGGATGTTAGCCGATCCTTGCGCGCCACCAGCACATTACTATCCCCTTTCATCAGGGGTATTTGGCTCCAGTGGTAGCGATGCTGAGCTTTATCCTTAAACCACACGGGGTGCACCCAGGGTACCAAAGCCACCTGTTCCGTAGTCAACCAGCGGTTCAGATAGGGGCGAGAGACCGACTGTACTGTAAACCGGTAGCGCCCTTCGCTTTGCTGGGTTAGCCAGCGGGCCAGATCATGACTAAGACCTTGATCTTCATTCAGAATAAAAGGCGGATGGGTGTGATAGGTTAACAGCGGCACATCAACAGGCTGCCCATGGGCAATGGGTGGCAGGAGCAGCAAGCTCAGCCAAACGATCCACACGCCCCTAAGACCGGCACCCCAAACCGGTTTAAACAACACAGACACAGCGTCTCCCCTCACATCTCACCCATTCACGATTTACGCTAAGGTAAGAATAACTTAACCCTGCAACGAAGGGAAACAAGAACCCCCATATGTGTCCAAAAATAGCCAAAACTGACAAAAAAGAGAACCGAAGTTCTCTTTTCCGGGGTGTTCACCGTGTTAGATCAAGCACTGTTTCTGGGCCAGCTCTTCGGTTAAAACCCGCTGGTTCTCACTATAATCCACCGGCAGTTCGATCAGATGCACCCCAGGGGTTGCCAAACAGTGGCAGAGCAGCTCTTCAAACAGCTCGGTACGGTCCACACGCCACCCTTGGGCCCCATAGCTTTGGGCATACAGCACAAAATCAGGGTTGCCATAATCCAGGCCAAAATCGTCAAACCCCATCGCCTCCTGCTTCCACTTGATCATACCATATGCGTTATCCCGCAAGACGATCACGACCAGATCAAGCTTAAGACGCACAGCGGTTTCTAGCTCCTGAGAGTTCATCATGAACCCGCCATCTCCACACACCGCCACAACTTTTCGTTCAGGGTGGGTAATTTTAGCGGCTAAGGCTGAGGGTAAACCAGCCCCCATGGTCGCCAAAGCATTATCCAACAGCACCGTATTGCGCTGGTAGGCAAAGTAGTTACGCGCCACCCAGATTTTATAGATACCATTATCCAAGGTTAAAATACCGTCATCAGGCATAGCCCGCCGCAAATCACGCACAAACCGCTGGGGTTTGATGGGAAAATCCGGGGCATCCCCTCGCTCAGCAATACGCAGTAGGTTCTCTTTACGGATTTTTTTATAGTAGGCAAAATCCCAATGGGGTTGTGGCTCAATGGTGGCGGTAAGCTGCTTGACACTACCGGCGATATCCCCAATCACCTCCATGGTCGGGAAGTAAACATCATCAACTTCCGCCGCATAAAAGTTCACATGGATCACCTCAGCCGTACCGGTATGCCCCATAATGGCCGGTGGCTTTTCGGTCACATCATGCCCCATACATATGATCAAATCAGCCCGATCAATGGCACAGTGCAGATAGTCCCCTTCGGTCAAGGCTGCGGTCCCTAAAAAAGTCTCTTGCCGTTCATCCAACACCCCTTTACCCATTTGGGTATTAAAAAAGGGAATGCCGGTTTTCTGCACAAAATCTTGTAAATACTTAGAGACCCGCCGCCTATTGGCCCCAGCGGCCAACATCATCAGTGGGCGGGTAGCTTGTTGAATACGCTGCACCGCACGCGCAATGGCAATGTCATCGGCCTGGGGTCGGCGCAGCCATATTTTAGACATGGCCTGATTAAGGGTGTACTCCTGGGCGATATCTTCCGGCAGCTCCAAATGCACCGCACCAGGTCGCTCCTGCTCCGCCCGTTTAAAGGCCTCAGCAACCATTGAGGGAATTTTATCGGCCGAGGGCACTTGCTCCGCAAATTTGGTAATGGGGGCCATGGTGGCCACCACATCCAGGATCTGAAAACGCCCCTGCTTGCTTTTTTTAATGGGCTTTTGCCCGGTAATCACCACCAACGGCATACCCCCCAACTGGGCATACGCCACCCCTGTGGTTAGGTTGGTAGCCCCAGGCCCCAGGGTGGTCAGCGCCACCGCAGCGCGGCCAGTTAAGCGCCCATAGGTCGCCGCCATAAAGGCCGCAGCCTGTTCATGACGGGTCAAGATCAGCTTAATGGAGGCACCACGCAAGGCATGCAGAAAATCCAAATTCTCTTCACCCGGCACACCAAAAATATACTCAACACCCTGCTCTTCCAGACACTTCACCAGCAGGTCTGCCCCTTTTTGGCCATTCGGGGTTGTCTCTTGCAAAACGGACATCGGTCACACCTCCTCTAGCAAAATTCCCAATGTTTTTTTGGAGCCGAAACCAAAGGGAAAATTCCACAAAAAAACCCAATCTGGACAAATATAGTCCAGGTTGGGTTTTTTATAATCCTAATCTTTGCCAACCAGCCTGAAATTATGCCTCAGCAACCTTTAACGGCTTGCGCATCAGCTCAAACATACGCGACGCGGTACGCTCATAGGTAAAGGAGACCGGCCCTTCGGTACAGAGCTCATCAACCGGGGCTGCGGCATCAATACGCAGTGGAATGCCGTGTTCATAGAGCAGGTCAATCAACACCACCATACGCAGCGCCGGATCGGAGAGCTCTTCGGTCAACAGTGGAATATCTGACAACAACACCACATCGGCTTTTTTACACAGGTCCAAATACTCGGTCCGCCCCAAGCTCTGTTCACACAGCTCGGCAAAGTCAAACCAGTAACACCCATTACCCACGCCGATGGCGGTCACCTCCTCTTTTTTAAGCTTCATCACTTTGGGCAGGGCCGCTACACCCGCGCACTCTTCAAAGATCTGATCAAAAGTCTGGGGCTCCCCTTCACTACCATCGGTCAGGGGGTTACGGCGCCAATCCACACCATGGGCCAGATCTAAAATGATCACATTTTGCTGCAAGACCTTAAGGAAGGGGATAAAGCTGAGTCGATTATAGCCGCCCTGGAACAGATTTTCCGGTGCCCAGTTACTGGTGGCACACAGAGTAACCCCACACTTAAAGAGTGACTCCAGCAGGCGCCCCAACAACATGGCATCGCCAATATTAGTCACAAAAAACTCATCAAAACAAAGCAGACGGGTCTCTTGGGCAATTTCACTGGCGATATAGTCCATCATATCGATGCCACGGGGTGGATTACAGCGGTGCATACGCTGGTGCAGCTCTTCCATAAAGGGATGAAAGTGCACCCGACGCTTCTCTGAAACCGCCGCCGCATCAAACAGCAGCTGCATAAGCATGGATTTACCACGCCCGACAGGACCGTGCAGATAAAGACCCCGGGGTACTTTTTTACCCTCCAGCGGACGCCACACCTGTAGACCGCGCTTTTCAACCCGCTCAACAGGCAGGTTCATACGCTCGGCCAGGATATCCAACTGAGGAAGGACCGCCACCTGATCGCCATCGTCGCGCAAGGTGCCAGCGTTGACACGCGCGGTAAAGAGATCAGAGGGATGGATGGATTGCATACGGGACATGAAGTCTCTCCACAATGGTGCGCAAACCGTATTTCACACCATTTCATGTGTACTGATCACTCGACCGATACGGCTAACCAGCATGACGGGGGTTTTGACACCCGTTTTTCGCTTAAAACCCGTACGGAGTGATTCATGAATGGACACATCATATCCCAAATAGCTACTTATAGGCCAATCAACATTTCAGATGCGTACCATTTCCCATATTTATTACACTTTAATTTTGTATTTAATCAACTTCACCCACATAAGCCAGCCAATCCTGCGCATAGGTCAGCTTCACCTGCTCCGCCGCCCCCTCAACGGTTATGACCTTATGGTTCAGACGCGTAAACAGTTCGGGCAACGAGTGACTCTGCCACCCCTGTTGCTGGGCATGATCCAACACCTCTTTCAGGGCATCCGCCTGATAACGCTGGGGAGTTTGTATCGCAACCAAACCATCACGTGGCACCATCTCCAACAACGATCCTCCCTGTACTCTGGCCAGAGAGTCTCGGACCGGCCGGGGAACAACAGGCACCACCGCCTGGGCGCCCCTATCGGCAGCCATCACCCGTTCAAACACGGCATCTGGCACGTTTGGTCGTACCACATCATGCACAAGCAGCGTCGCACCAGTGGCCATACGCACCCCGATCTGCACACTCTCCTGCCGCAGCGCACCGCCCACCACCAACTGCACCTGCTCAGCAAACACAGACTGCCAAGCTGACACCAGCGCAGAGTCTGGCAGAACCACCACCACGGCATCACACCAAGGTTGTAAGCTGGCCACCCCACGCTCCAGAAGGGAGACCCCCTCTTTTTTTAACAAAGCTTTAGGCCCTAACCCCATTCTTTGCCCAAGCCCAGCGGCCAACAACAGGCCAGTTACCCCCTCCATACCGCCACTCCTCTCTCCAACACCCTACAGAGCCCCTATGACACAACCAACACTAGCCACCTACCCCACACGGCATGGCGGCGATGTTCTGGGCAATACGCACCCCGGCACGGCCATCCGTTAAATCCCCAAACAGATCTTGCCGTACGGCCTGACGTGCCTGGGCCCGGTCATAGGGGTTTTCCAGTGCCTCTGTAATAGCACCGGGCAGTTCATCGACCGTAAACAGCTCATGGGCAACATGACGGTACTGCCACTCTGGCCCCTGCTGATCATAGTGTGCAGCCTGTTTGGCTTCGGGGTTGGTCAATACAATAATGGGGCGATCCAAGGCCAAGAATTGCAACATGACACTAGAGACATCACTGACCAACAGATCGGCACGCGCCAAATAAGGCATCACATCCGCAGCCGGGTCATCCACCAGATGAATTGCCGGGTGGGCACGGGCCATCTGCCGCCACTGATCGATCCATTGGGGATGGTGCCCCCAAGTGACAGGGTGTGGCTTAATGAGCACCGTAATATCCGACCGACCCGCCAACAGGGCATCCGGCAAGGCCTGCCCCAACATAGGCTGGGCTGACAATGCGGCATTCCAGGTCGGCGCATATAAAACAACCTTATGATTACGTGGAATAAAGGGTGGGATGTTCACCGCTCCCCCTTGAAACAGGGAATCCATTTGCGGATAACCGGTAATCCACACCGCTTGCCGTGGCCGCCCCCCTCTAAGCGTGTAGTTTTCACCACTGGCATGGCTGGTCAGACAGGCATAATCACTCACCCGTGCCGAGAGATAGGTAATATTTTTACTGATCAAACCGTGGCGCACCCACACAAAAGGCACCCCTTTAAACGGGTGACGCAACAACGATGCGTGGGACTCCGCCACCACCAGCACATCCGGCTCAAACCATCGCAACTCCTCCACCCAAGGAGAGACCATAACCTGCATGCCTAAAGCCCGACAAGCCTCCGCCACTGACTTTAATATATGATAGTGATAAGGCACATTCAGATGCAGCCCAACCCGCCGCGCGCCTGGGGCTGCTTGCTGCTCAATATTGGCCAAAGCAACCTGCGCAAACAGATGTTCAGGCACCGCCTTGAGCACCCGCTGTAAACGCAACACCGCCTGATCCACCGCCTTCAACCCCAGATCAGCCAACGCCAAATAGTAGTGAAGCTGCGCCCCACCCGCCTGGGCCTTAAGCTGACGGCGAAAAAGAGCCTTAGCCTCACCAAACCGCCCAGCCTGATAGAGCGCCACACCATACTCAACCGACCCATTTTTAGACGCACCCAACCGTGCCGCCACCTGCTGTAACCGCTGCTCAGGGGTGTGTGCATAGCGCTGGGCCATCTGCAAATTATTGCGGGCCGCACCGTGCTTAGGGTCACACACCAAAGCTTGGCGATACGCCGCTACAGCCTCGGTTACAAGGGCGCACTCCTGATACGCCAACCCCAGCAGAGACCACATATCTCCCCGTGACCCATGCTTGGCAAGCCCCGTTTTTAGAAGTTGAACAACCTCACGGGCACCATGCTGGGGTAACAAGGCATGGGCCAACCCCATGATCCCCTGAAAATGATCGGGCTGCAGCTCAAGCAGCGCCCTAAAGCAGCGCTCCGCCTGTGAAAAAGCGTAGACCTCCAGCAACATCTCCCCCATATAGAGCAAAACAGGCGCTGTGCTCGGCATCGGGTCAAAGGCTTGCGTTAAAGCGGGTTGTGCCGCTTCACGGTGACCTTGGCGCATCAACAACAGCGCCAGGTAAAAATGAAAAATGGGCGTGGCTGGCCACAGCTGTGTGGCATGCCGCCAGACAGCCTGCTCTTTTTCCACCGCAGAGACTCTCCCATAGATCAGCCCAAGAACTTCACAAACCCGAGGATCCTGCGGGTACTGCGCAAACAACTGCTCGGCCTGGGCCACCGCCCCCTCAAACGGGCCTTTTTGCAGCCTGCCCCGCAGCTCACCCAACCGCACCTTCAGGGATGCTTCGGTCATGGCACATCCACAGCATCACCACCATACTCATAGCGATGTTGGGCCGATTCGATAATCAGATCCATGGCGGCCAAACTACGGGCTACATCCCGCTTGGGATCCTGCTGCCCCAAAGAGACCAACCAGCTACGCACCTGACGACTCTCCAACGGGGAAAGCGCCAACCCCTGCACAGGCTTATACCCATCTTGACCAGCCACCTGCAACGCCCCCGGCAAGAGCGGCTGCCCCACGGCGAGCTCGGCGGCCCAAACCGTCCAGGCGTGCTGCATCTCCCATTGATCTACCTTATAGTCACCGTCCAGATCATAGCCTGCAACTTTGGCGACAAAAGGAACCCGGCGGCCATCCAGCGTGGACAACAGACTGCCGATGCCGATTTTATTTTTTGCTTCACGAAGATTTTCGACATTATCTTCCAAATTATGCAATCCCACCTCATCGGCTGGCAGGGAACTTTGGGCTGTTACTTGAAGATCTGTCATCAGCGCCGTCAAAGGCCTAACAGACCCGCCACCCCCCACAATAACCAACTGCGAAAGCGGCACCTCACGGGGCCCAGGAAAGCTGACACACCCACCCACTAGAAACAATAATAACAAATACTTAACCATAGACTTAGCCATACGAAATACTCCCACACTTATGCCACCAAAAGGGGTCTCACAACACCTTGCTTATTCACCTCAACCCACAACACTTTCGAACACAATCGTTACATAACACACACAACCTTCGAAACGATGCAAATATTGCTTCGATAAGCAAGCCAAAAAAAGGGTTCCATTGATAATTTTCATGCCTATTTTGAGCGACTTTAACCATCTTATTCTCACTAAATATGTGGTATTTTCTACACGGGGGCAGAAACCTAATCGGGACGCGTGCGCGTAAGGAAATCGCAACCCTTTGAATTATCTGCCAAAACCTTTTATCGCTATATAAATGCGACCTTGCTAGGATCGAGCCAACCATGAGCAAGCATGTCGACGCCACAATGTGGCAACGAAATATCCAAGATACCAACGCAGAGATCCAATCTGCTCCTGAGGCCGTAGACGGGGTCATCCAATTCCAGGATGTCCAGCTACTGACCCGGGGCGATTTTAGCCGCGATGGTGACAACCTAATCATCACCAGCACCAAGGGTGAACGCATTGAAGTGGAGGACTACTTCAACGGCGAGAGCCCCGTGTTGCAAAGCATGGGGGGGGGCACCAGCCTGTTGCCAGACATGGTGCAGATGCTGCTGCCGGATACACCGGCGCCGGTCTCACTGGTGGCCGGCCCTGCCCTATTCAGCGAGGGTGGTGTCACGGATGCCGAGCTGGAGCAGGTGGCGAACATTGCTCAGATGGCTGGCAAGGTGGTGGTCAAAGGCGCAGATGGCTCTCTGCGCATCGTCGAAGAAGGCGACCCCATTTTTGCGGGTGACGTCGTGCGCACCACCACCGGTCAAGTCCAGCTCAACTTGATCGACGGCGGTTCGTTCCAGATTGGTGTCCAGGCACAAGCGGCGATGGAAAGCCTGCTTTACAACCCTGACTCTGGTGAAGGTCAATTCAGTGCGACGGTACTGGGGGGCTTTTTCAGCTACAAATCTGGTGGCGTAGGCACCTTACACGCGCAAGCCCACACCACCATTCGCACCCCATCCGCCATGATTGCAGTTCGCGGCTCCGAACTGCAAGGCGAAGTCACCCCCAGCGGTCAAACCACCGTTGTGCACTTGGCTGGTATCCTGGAAATTTCGGATCCCTTTGGTAACGGCGTTGTCTCCCTGACCGAACCTGGTCAGGCCACAGCGGTTACCTTTGGTCAGCGCCCTGAACCGGTTTTCCGTGCCCCTGCCCAGTTGTTGGAGCGCTTTAACAAACATCTACCCGCCTCCCTGCAGCAAGACCGAGGGGACGATGCCCCCGGTGAGGGTGGTGAAGATGGCCCCAAACCCCAAGAGGGACAGCTTAACCCTGAAACACTGCTGTTCTTGGCCAACTTGGCGGTGGGTCTGGAGCTGTTTGGTATCGTGGGTATTGAGGGTATTGATCTGCACCACGGCGAAGACCACTTCCAGCTGGAACCCCCAGAGGATGGCAACGAACGCCGCGACCGCACCCAAGAGCTACGCCCGGAGAACTCATCGGCCCCCACCTGGTTGGCCGATCCAAGTGATGGCTCATCACTGGTGACCGTCACGTTGCAAAATGCCACAGACAGCTCTGTAACCTACGATACGGTGACGGAAGATGTCGATACCATCATCATCATCGATGCCTCTTCGGCCATCGATTCCGGCACCTACCAAATTGGTCAGATCAGCATTGGCGCCGAGCTCTATATTGGTGGCACTGCGGTTGATACCGCTCTATATGAGATCCTCTCATCCACCGGTGGTATTGTTAAAATTAAGTTCACCCCAACCAACGACCACGCCACTGTGGGCTCCTTGCAAGTACAAATGAGCCTGACGGGGGATGGCTACGACACCTCATTAGGTACCGATGGCATTAAAAATGTCGCCCTGGATATTGTTAATACCAACGACTCCCCCACCATCGACACCAGCAATGAGATCTTCTACGACTATATCTCCACCGGTAACTATGTCACCGCCAAAGACTCCGTGACCGAAGAGGTCAGCGTTATTGTTTATCTGGACACCACCTTTGAGATCCAACTCAATGATGCCGGTGTGACAGATATTGATAACAACGACACCCTGACCTGGGAAGCCACCTATGCCGATGGCACCGCCTTGCCCAGCTGGCTTAAAATCAGCATGGCCAACGACAGCCAAACCGGAGAGCTGGTCCCCAAACTGGTTGGTACCGCAGATACGGAGCGGTTTCAGATTGATACCGACACCGACTTAAGCCTGCGCATCACCGCACGGGATGCCGCCGGTGAAGTGGCCATTACCGATGGCAGCACAGGCAACCCCTATTATGAGATCACCCTTAACGTTAACGATGCCAACCGAGCGCCAACCGTCGTTAACGCACTGATTGATTTCAACTGGACTGAAGATAGCCTGGGCAGTGACGACATTCCGTCCGACACCTTCTCGGATCTTGATGGTGACCCCCTAACCTACTCAGCCACCCTCAGTGGCGGGGCCGATCTACCAAGCTGGCTCTCCTTTGACAGCACCAGTGGCCGTCTTTCCGGCACCCCCACCAACGACTATGTGGGCCAGCTGGAACTGACCATCACCGCCACAGATATTGCCGACGCCTCCGTCTCTACCGGGCTGACCATTAACATCACTAATGTGAATGATGCCCCCACCGTGGCAGAGACCCTGGCCAATCTGTCGATTGAGTCGGATGAGAACCTTGACTACACACTCTCACCAACCCTGTTCAGCGATGTTGATACCGGTGATACCCTGACCCTAACTGCGTTCTTGGAAGATGGTACGCAGATCACCAGCACCACATCTACCGACACCGCGCAGAACACCACCCCCATCTGGCTGAATTTTGATGCCAGCACCGGGGTCTTTTCTGGCGACCCAGGGACCAATGATGAAAACACCACGTTGACGGTAAAGGTCCACGCAACCGATGGTTCCGGGGCCACCACCTTTACCAGTTTTGGTATTACCGTGACCGAACCCAACACGGCACCGGTCAACGCCAATATCATCTCCGTGGCGGATATTGATGAAGATGTCAGCTTTGTCTACCAAATTCCCGACGGCACCTTTACCGATGCCGAAGGCGATGCCCTGACCTACACCGCCACCCTGTCAGACAACTCTGCCCTGCCCGATTGGCTCTCTTTTGATGCCAGCACCCGCACCTTTAGTGGTACGCCGGGCAATACTGACATCACCCGTGAATCCGGCGCCACCTCCACCGCGCCTTTGAGCATTAAGGTGACCGCCACCGATCCAGCAGGTGAGTCTGCCGAAGCGACCTTCAGCTTTGATGTTATCAACATTAATGACATCCCCACACTGGAGATCGCCCTGACCGATCAAGAGGGTGAAGCGGGTAGTGACTTTAGCTATGTCATCACCACCGACAGCTTTGTGGATGTTGATGCCAACGATAACCTGACCTACACCGCAGCGTTGGCCTCCGGCGCGGCTCTGCCAAACTGGTTGACCTTCCTTAATAGCACCCAAACCTTTAGCGCAACGGCGCCTGAGCAAGGGACCTACACCATTGTTGTCACCGCCACCGACGACAGCAACGACACCGCCTCGGTCAGTGACACCTTCCAACTGGTGGTTTTGGCCCCCAATACGGCCCCCGTGTATGTCGCCGACACCTTGCAGGCACAAAGTGCGACGGAAGATTCCGCCTTTAACTATACGTTCGATTCTTCGGCCTTTACCGATGCCGATGGCGATGATCTGACCTATACCGCGACCCTGCTGGATGGCACCGCTCTGCCCAGCTGGCTAACCTTTGATGCCGACACCCGCACCTTTAGCGGCACCCCCGAAAATGCCCAGGTCGGCACCACCACCTTTAAGGTAACGGCCACCGATGACCGCGGCGAGCCCGCCTCTGGCACCTTTGACATCACCGTGGCCAACACCAATGATGCCCCGGAAGTCAGCAACGCCATCTATGACCTGATTGGTTTCTCCGGCAGTGCGCTCTCTATTGATGCCTCAACAGCTTTCACCGATCAGGATGGCGATACCCTGAGCTACAGTGCTCAGCTGGTTAACGGCTCGGCCCTGCCCGACTGGTTGGTCTTTGATAGCAGCTCAGTAAGCTTTAGCGGTACCCCCACATCGGACTTTGAAAACACCCTGATGGGTATTCAGGTCACGGCAACCGATCCTAGCGGCGCCAGCACCTCGGACTATTTTTATCTCATCGTCTATCCACCCAACAATTTGCCAACCTTGGCCAATGCGGTGGCCGATTCGGTCACGGCGGACCAGTTGACCGCGACGGAAGATGAGTACTACCTGTTCCAGTTGCCCAGCAACACCTTTACCGATGCCGACACCTGGGACTTCCTGACCTACACCGCCACCCTGGCTGATGGCTCCGCACTACCCAGCTGGCTGACCTTTGATGCCGACACCCGCACCTTTGCGGGCACACCAGAGAATGGGGATGTCAGCGCCGGTCTCGCCATTAAGGTAACGGCGGCAGATTTCTATAACGAAGAGATCTCCGACAACTTCACCCTGGTGGTGGCCAACAGTAACGATGCCCCCACGGTGGAAACCGCCAATGCCGACCAAACAGCGGATATTGGTAAATCCTTTGAGTACGCGGTACCCAGCGGCAGTTTTGCGGAGGTCGACAGCGGTGATAGCCTGACCTACACCGCCCTGTTGTTGGATGGCTCAGCCCTACCCAGCTGGTTAAGTTTTGATGCCGACACCCAAACCTTTAGCGGCATCCCTACCAGTGATGATGCAGGGGCCATTGGTGTACGGATTATCGCCACCGATACCAGCAGCGCTACGGTGGAAGATGTCTTCTTCCTGACCGTGGCAGAAGCCAACGACACCCCCATTTTGGCCACCGCACTGGTAGACCAGAGCAACGATGAAGATAGTTTCTTCACCTACCAGTTTGCCGCCAACAGCTTTAGTGATGGCGACACCTTAAGCTACACCGCGACATTAAATGATGGCAGCGACCTACCCAGCTGGCTCACCTTTGATGGCAGCACCCGCACCTTCAGTGGTACCCCACTTAATGATCATGTGGGGGATATTATTGTTAAGGTCACGGCCACAGACCCTGACGGCGCCAATGTAAGCAACACCTTTACGCTCTCTGTCGACAACGTCAATGACCTGCCGACACTGGACAATGCCATTGCGGATCAAACCGCAACAGAGAACACCTACTTCAGCTTTGAAATCCCCGCCAACAGCTTTGGGGATGAGGATGGCGACACCCTCTCTTACGAAGCGGTTATGGCCGATGGCAGCACCTGGCCAACCTGGCTGAATTTTGATCAAGTCAGCGGTAAGTTTACCGGCACACCTGAGACCAGTGATCTCTCCACCTATACCATTAAGGTCTCAGCCTGGGACGGTACCTATGAAACCGATGGGGTGACGAAAAAGACCGTCTCTGACATCTTTACCCTCACCGCTGAGCTGCCCAACACCACCCCCACGTTGGTGACCGCGATTGCCGAACAGAGCGCCACTGAAGATAGCGTCTTTCTATTTACAGTTGCCAGCAGCACATTTTCTGATAGTGATTCGGGGGACTCCCTCACCTACACCGCCACCCAGTTGGATGGCACCGACCTGCCCTCCTGGATCACCTTTGATGGGGATACCCTCACCTTCTTTGGTATTCCAGAGAACGCCGATGTCGGCGCCCTGCAGGTGGTGGTAACCGCCACAGATACCAAAGGCGCCACGGTTAGCGATACCTTTGCCATTACGGTCGCCAACAGCAACGACGCCCCCACCCTGGACAGTGCCCAGGCCGATGTCCAAGGGGAACAAAACGATGCGTTCTTCCTGCAGCTGAGCGACACCGCCTTCTCCGACATTGACAGCGGAGACACCCTGACCTACACCGTCACCCAGGCCGATGGCTCAGCCCTGCCAGACTGGATGACCTTTAACGATACCAGCCTCACCTTAAGCGGCACCCCCACCGCAGAGAGTGATGTCGGCACACTGGCGCTCAAATTCTCTGCCAGTGATGGCACCACCTCCGCCGCAGACACCTTCAACTTGGTGATCCTGAACGCCAATGACGCGCCCACAGTGGATAACGCCATTGGTGATCAAAGTGCGACGGAAGATACCAG
Source organism: Magnetococcus sp. PR-3 (assembly GCF_036689865.1). Classification (NCBI taxonomy): domain Bacteria; kingdom Pseudomonadati; phylum Pseudomonadota; class Magnetococcia; order Magnetococcales; family Magnetococcaceae; genus Magnetococcus; species Magnetococcus organivorans. The sequence continues at coordinate 39,969 of NZ_JBAHUQ010000023.1, read as the reverse complement.
CTTCAGCTACACCGTGGCGGCCAACACCTTCAGTGATCCCGACGGGGATACCATCACCTACACAGCAGCGCTTGAGGGCGGCACCACTCTGCCAGACTGGCTTATTTTTGATAGCGATACCCGCACCTTCAGCGGCACCCCCACCAATGATCAAGTGGGGACAGTCACGGTTAAAGTAACGGCGACCGACCCCCGTGGAAACGCTGTTTCAGATGCCTTTGACATCACCGTCAGCAACGTCAACGACGCCCCCGTTGTGAGCGTGGCCCTGGTGGATCAAACCACCGATTATGATGCCCCGTTCCAATACAGCATCACCAGCGGCTCAATTAGTGATGTCGACAGTGGTGATAGCCTAACCTACACCGCCACTTTGGCTGGTGGAGCGGATCTACCCACTTGGTTGAGCTTTGACGCCATTAGCCAAACCTTTACCGGCACCGCAACCAGTACCGATACCGGCACCATTAATGTACGGGTCACCGCCACAGATGGCAGCAGTCAAGCGGTCTCAGACACCTTCTCCCTGACGGTCGAGGTGCCCAACAATGCACCGGTCAGCGCCACCGGCTTGGTTGACCAGACCATTAATGAAGACAGCGCCTTCTCTTATAACATTGCCGCCACGGCCTTTACCGATGCCGATGGCGACAAGCTGACCTATACCGCCACAGAGGTTGATGGTAGCGCCCTGCCCAGCTGGCTCACTTTTGATGGTGACACCCGTACCTTTAGCGGCACCCCAACCAACGATGAGGTCGGCAACTACTACTTTAAAGTGACCGCCACCGATCCTGACGGCGACAGCGCCTCTGCCACCGTCAACATGGTGGTCAGCAATGTAAATGACGCCCCGATCCTGGCCAACAGCTTGGCCGATCAGTTGGTGGATTATGATAGCGCCTATGTACTGACCCTGGATGCCGGCACCTTCACCGATGTTGACAGTGCCGACACCCTGACCTACAGCGTGTCCGACCTTTCCTCCGGCGGGGCCATTCCAAGCTGGCTCTCTTTTGATGCCAGCAGCCGTACCTTTACCGGTACCGCCAGCAGCACCGACACCGGCACCACGGGTATTAAAGTCACGGTGACCGACAGCAGCGGCGCCACCGCGTCGGATACCTTTACCCTGACGGTACAGGCCCCCAACAACGCCCCGACCATTGCCTCGACCCTGGCGGATGTCACAGCCACCGAAGATAGCCTGTTCAAAACCCAGATCAGCAGCAGCATCTTTACCGATGCTGACAGTGGCGACAGCTTAACCTTAACGGCCACCAATCTACCCAGCTGGTTGACCTTTGATGCCGACACCGGCCTGCTGACTGGCACCCCTGCCAATGGGGATGTCGGCACCACCAGTGTCATCATTACCGCCACAGATAAGTCCGGCGCGTCGGTTTCCCAAACCCAGACCATTAATGTAAGCAACGTCAACGATGCCCCAACGGTGGATCAAGGCGCCGTGGACCAGGAAGTGGTTCAGGGCGAGGCGTTCCGTTATGAAGTCTCCGGCACTACGTTTGCAGATGTCGACGCGGGGGATAGCCTGAGCATTTCGGCCAACCTGGTCGGGACCGGCACCTGGCCCAGCTGGTTAACCTTTGATGCCGACACCGCCACCTTTACCGGCACCCCTGCCAGTACCGATAAGGGGGGTGTGGTCATTCGCCTAACCGCCACCGATGAGAGTGGTGAAACGGTATCCGACGCCTTTGAGCTGCTGGTCTCCGAGACCTTCACCGGGGCGTTTGTGGATAGTGAGGTTATTGGCGTTACCTACACCCTTAAAGATAGTGAAGGCACCACCCTCTCGACCGGCACCACCGACACCAGCGGTCAGTTTAACTACGCCTCGGGCAACACGGTCTCCTTCTCCATTGGGGATATCGTACTGGGTGAGGTTGCTGCCAGCAGCATCATTACCCCTCTGGATTTTGTGACGGATGGGGATCTGGATGAGGTCACCAACATTCTGCGTTTCTTGCAAACGCTGGATGAAGATGGCAATGCCGAAGATGGTATTGAGATCAACCAGGATGCCATTGATGCCGCAACCGGTATCACCATTGACTTTAACCAATCGGTAGCCGACTTCGCCGCCGACACCACCCTGACCACCTACCTGACCAACGCCGGTGCCGGTGGCAGCTTGTCGGTGAGTAATGAAGCGGCGTGGGAGCACTTTGTCTCCACCCTGGACGGTCTGAGCGAGACCTCTGGCTTTGGTGTCTTCTCCACCAATGGCGATGACAGCCCGCTGGCCATTGAGGATGCCCCCTTCTCCTACAGTGTGCTGCTGACAGACATCACCAGCGACACCAGCGCCAGCACCATGAGCGTCACCCAGATCGATGGTAGCGCCCTACCCAGCTGGATGACCTTTGATACCGACACCTTCACCTTTACCGGTACACCGGCCAATGGCGATGTCGGCACCATAGCGCTGAAATTTATCGCCAAAGATAGCACCGGCAACACCGTGGGTAGCAAGACCGACTCGCTCTCAGTGGTGAACATCAATGATGCCCCGACCCTGGCCTTGTCCGTCGCGGACCAGACCACGGAAAGTGATGAAAACTTTATCTTTGAGCTGGCCAGCGGCACCTTTACCGATATTGATAATGGCGACATCCTGACCCTGTCTGCCACCTTGGCCAATGGGGACAGCCTCTCCACCACCGGTTGGTTGAACTTTGATGCCGACACCGGTCTGTTCAGTGGCACCCCAGCCACCACCAATGCCGGAACCACCAGCATTATTCTGACGGCAACAGATAGCGCTGGCTCGAGTGATTCTGAGGTGTTTGACATTACCGTCACCACCCCCAACACCAAGCCCTATGTGGCCAACGAGAGCGCCTTCGACAGTATTTCGGCCACTCAGGACAGCCGCTTCAGCTTCCGTTTTGCCGCCGATACCTTTACCGACGATCAGGGCGACGCCCTCACCTATAGTGCCACGCAGATCAACGGCAGCGCGCTCCCCACCTGGCTCACCTTTGATGCCGACACCCGCACCTTTAGCGGCACACCAGGTAATGATGAGACCGGCACCGTCAACATTAAGGTAACCGCCACCGATACCAGCAACCTGTCGGGTTCCGCCGCCTTTAGTTTTGAGGTGGCTGATATCAATGACGCCCCCCTCGCCCATGGTCTGGTTACCTCACAGACCGCCACCGAGGGTACGCCCTTTAGCTACACCATCCCCACCGGTGAGTTTACCGATGCCGATACAGACGACTTCCTCTCGGTCAGTGCCACCGGCCTGCCCAGCTGGCTGACCTTTGATATCAGCACCAACACCTTCACCGGCACCCCAACAGGGAGTGACGCGGGTCAATCAATCATTCATCTTTCAGCCTTTGACAGTATTGGTGCGACCGCCTCCTCCGCCTTCTCCCTGACGGTTACCGCCACCAACGATGCTCCTGAAGCAGATGAGACGGCAATCTCCGATGTAACCATTACGGAAGATGAAGCCTACTCCTTGCAGATCGGTAGTGCCGGTATCTTCACCGATGGTGATGGCGACATCCTGACCTACACCGCCACCAGTGTATCCAGCGCGGGCACCCTGCCCACCTGGTTAACGTTTGATAGCAGCACCGGCTTGCTCAGCGGCACACCAGGTGATGGCGATGCCGACAGTACCGCCATTAAACTCACCGCCAGCGACCCCAATGGCGCAACCGCCTCGGTCACCTTTACCCTGACCGTGAGCGAAGTGAACGATATTCCCACCCTGGACACCGCCTTGGTGGACCAGACGGTGGATATCAACACCCGTTTTGAGTACACCTTTGACAGCAGCAGCTTCTCAGATGCGGATGTGAACGATGTTCTGAGCTACAGCGTGGAACAGGTGAGCATTGACGGCACCACCACCCTACCCAGTTGGTTGGTGTTTGATGCCGACACCCGCACCTTTAGTGGCACCCCAGATAGTGAAACCGCCTACACCTTTAAGGTGACGGCCAGCGATGGCACCGCGACGGCCTCTGATCTCTTTTCGGTCAATGTCATTGATCCCAATGATGCCCCCACGGTGGCCGAGGCCATTGAGACAGGCTCCACCACCGCAAATCGTACCGCTACAGAAGACAGCTCCTTTGTCTTCTCGCTGCCCAGCGGCACCTTTAGTGATGCCGATGGTGATACGCTGACCTACACCGCTACGTTGCTCAATGATACCAGCCTGCCTAGCTGGTTGAGCTTTGATGCTGACTCCCAAACCTTCAGCGGAACCGCCACCAACGATGATGTGGGGGAGATCACCATTAAGGTCACCGCTACGGATCCCAGCGGTGCGCATATCAGTGACTTCTTTAGCCTGACCATTGATAACAGCAATGATAACCCGTACGTCATCACCCGGATTACCGATCAGTCCGCCAATACCGATGGTAGCTTCCTCTACCAGTTTAGTGAGGGCATTTTTGGGGATCTGGATAGTGGCGACAGTTTGAGCTACACCGCCACCCTGCCCAATGGGAACAGCCTGCCTGATTGGTTGGAGTTCGACGCCGCTTCGCGTACCTTCTCTGGTACCCCAGAGAGTACCGACGAAGGCACCATTGTGGTCAAGGTCACCGCCACAGACACCGGCAACGCCAGCATCTCAACCAGTTTTGAGCTCAACGTTACAGCGGTGAACAATGCACCGACCATCGCCGCTGCTGTTGCCGATCAAACCGCGACGGAAGATGCCAGCTTTGACTTAAAGCTGGGCTCAGGGGTTTTTGCCGATAGCGATACCGATGACACCCTGACCTACACGGTGACCCAGTCTAACGGCAACGCCCTACCCAGCTGGCTGACCTTTGACAGTGCAACCCTGAGCTTTAGCGGCACCCCCACCAACGATGATGTGGGCACCTTGACCCTTAAGGTTACCGCCACCGACAGTGGCAGCCTGAGCGTCTCCGATGTCTTTAAAATTGAGATTGGGAACGTCAACGACGCCCCCACCCTGATCACAGCCATTGCTGACCAGCGGGCCGATGTGGATGACGCCTTCACCTTCCAGCTCAGTGACAGCCTGTTTGTGGATAGTGATGCCGATGACAGCATCACCTACAGCGCCACGTTGGCCAATGGTGACGCCCTGAGCAGCACCTGGATCAGCTTTAATGAGGCCAGCCGCCTCTTCCAGGGCAACCCCACCAGTGCGGATGCCGGTATCATTACCATTAAAGTCACGGCAACGGACAGCAACTCAGCCAGCACCTCTGACTACTTCCAGATGGAGGTCATCGACCCCAACGTAGCACCGATTGTGAGCAGTGAAATCGGCAGCCAGAGCGCCACGGAAGATAGCGCCCTGACCCTGCTTATTCCATCTAACACCTTCTACGATGCTGATGGTGATACCCTAACCCTGACCGTGACCATGCAAGATGGTACGGCGCTCTCTACCGGGGCCTCCTGGCTGAGCTTTGATAGTGAGTCCAACACCCTGACGGGCACCCCCACCAATGATCAAGTTGGGGTCATTAATCTTAAGATTACCGCCAGCGATGCTAGTGGTGAAGAGATCCATGAGAGCTTTGACCTGACCATTAGTAATGTGAACGACGCCCCCACGGTGACCACTGAGATTGCCGATCAAACGGTTGAAACAGGGGATGCCCTACAGCTCTATCTGGATGGCGATCACTTTAGCGATGTGGACAGCGGCGACACCCTGACCTATAGCGCCACACTGGCTTCGGGTAACGATCTACCCAGCTGGTTGACCTTTGATGCAAACACCGGCTTGCTCTCCGGCGTGCCCACCAGCTCGGATGCAGGAACCTACAACATTGTGGTCACCGCCACCGATGTTGCCGGGGCCTCTATATCCGATCTGTTTGTCTTAACCTCATCCGACCCCAACGTGGCCCCAACCCTGGCGAATGCTGTGGGTTCCCAGACCATTGTTGAGGACAACAGCTTTAGCTACAAAATTGCCAGCAACAGCTTTAGTGATGCCAACAGTGGCGATACGCTAACCTACTCGGCCTCAGCCACCGGTGGTGGCGATCTACCCAGCTGGTTGACCTTTGATGCCGCCACCCGGACCATCACCGGCACCCCAACGCAGAGTGAGGTGGGGGATACCTACATCACCATCACAGCCACGGACAATGCGGGTCTCTCTAAGTCCGACATCCTGACCCTGACCGTGACCAATGTGAATGACGCCCCAACACTGTCCGCCGGTCAGTCCGACCGTACCGTGTATGAAGGGGAGTCGTTTGAGGTTGTCTATGCCGACGGTCTGTTCAGCGATAGCGATACCGATGACACCCTGACCTACACCGCCACCTTAAGTACCGGCGGTGAACTGCCCAGCTGGTTGACCTTTGATAGCGCCACCCGCACGCTGTACGGCAGCCCCAGCACCAGTGACAGCGACACCACCATCTCCGTCAAGGTTACCGCCACCGATACCAGCGGTGCGACGGTGAGTGATACCTTTGCCATCGCCGTGGAGGCCCTGAACCATACCCCCACCAAAGGCACCATCGTGTCCGCAGCGGATGATGCGACGGAAGATGCGCTCTATAGCTACACCTTGCCCAGCGACATGTTTAGCGATGCGGATATCAGCAGTGGGGATTCCCTCACCTTGACCGCCACCCAGCTAGATGGGGGCAGCCTGCCGGATTGGTTGAGTTTTGATGCCGACACCGGCACCTTTACCGGCACCCCGGATAATGATGATGTAGGCACCTTTACGGTAAAAGTGACCGCCACCGATACCGCTGGGGCCTTTGTGGTTCAGAACTTTACCCTGACCATCAATAACAGCAACGACGGCCCCACCACGACCGGTGAGATCGGTACACAAAATGCGATCTCGGGCGAAAGCTTCTTCCTGGAGCTCTCCTCCACGCTGTTTAATGATGTAGATGAAGGGGACACCCTGACCCTGACCGCCGGCATGACCGACGCCACCTCCCTCTTAAGTGGTGTATCCTGGCTCTCCTTCGATGGCGACAGCGGCATCTTTTACGGTATTGTTCCAGACAACGAAGCCAACAGTTACGACATTACCGTCACGGCAGAAGATAGTGCGGGGGCCACCACCACCGCCAACTTCACCTTGAACGTGGCCACCCTGAACACCGCCCCCTACTTTACAGCGGATGTGGCCGACCAGACCGTCAGTGAGGATGCTGGCTTCTTCCTGACCGTCTCCAGCAGCACCATTGTGGATGATCAAGGGGATACCCTGACCTACACCGCCACCACCCAAGGTGGGGACGAACTGGCCGACTGGCTGCACTTTGATGCCGACACCCTGACCTTCTCCGGTACACCGGGTGATGGGGATGAGGGTACCCTGCAGGTCAAATTGACCGCCACCGATGATGAAGGGTTAAGTGGTTCCAGCCTGTTCTACATCACCGTTAACCCGGAGAATGATGCACCGGTTCTGGTCACCGAGATCAGCGATCAGTATGCGGAGAAAAATCAAGGCTTTGATTTTGAACTGCCTGAAGGCACCTTTACCGATGCCGACCTGAACGACACCCTGACCTACACCGCGACACTCTCCAATGGCAATGCGCTGCCGGATTGGATCTACTTTGATCCAGACAGCGCCATCTTTACCGGTGCCCCGACCGAGTCTGACCTCGGCGCCATTACCGTCCGTGTTACCGCCACGGATGGTAGCTCGTCGATCTCTGACACCTTTGTAATTACCGCCATTGATCCCAACACAGCGCCAACGGTAACCACGGCGATTATGGCCAACAGCGCGGTGAGTGAGGCTGACCGTACCGCTACTGAGGATTCCAGCTTCAGCTTTACCATCCCCAGCGACACCTTTACCGATGCCGATGGCGACACCCTGACCTACAGCGCCACCCTGGTCAGTGGTCACGATCTGCCGGATTGGATTAGTTTTGACAGCAGCAGCGGCATCTTTAGCGGCACCCCCACCAACGATGATGTGGGTGAGCTTACCGTTAAAGTGATCGCCACCGACGACAGTGGCGAGCGGACCGCCAATAACTTTGTGCTGATTGTGGAAAACAGCAACGATGGCCCCGCCATTGGCACCACACTGGAAGGGGCCAGCACCCAGACCGACAGCTATTTTGAGTATGCGGTAGATAGCACAGCCTTTACCGATGAGGATGTGGATGACACCCTGACCCTGAGCGCCACACTGGTGGATGGCTCAGACCTGCCAAGCTGGCTGGCGTTTGATGCTGCCACCGGTTATTTCTCCGGTGTGCCAAGCAGTACGGATTCAGGCGCCCTGAGCGTGCGTGTTACCGCCACAGACAGTGGCAGTGAATTTGTTCAGCAGGATTTCACCATTGAAATTCTCAACGCCAACGATGCACCCGATGTTGACCAGGGCTTGGTCAGCCAGATCGTCACCGAGAACAGCAGCTTTAGCTACGCCATCCCAACCGATGCCTTTAGCGATGCCGATGGCGACACCCTGACCTACAGCGCCACCCTGGTTAATGACAATGACCTCCCAGATTGGCTCTCCTTTGATGGCACCACGTTTAGTGGTACCCCGGATGATGCCGATGTCGGCACTGTGACCGTTAAGGTCACCGCCACCGACCCTGATGGTGCTTATACGGTGGAAGCCTTTAGCATTATCGTTAACGATGTTAACGACGCACCAATCTTGGTTGAAGATTTGGAAAACCAGGTTGCCCTAACCAGCCAGGGTTTTGAGTTTGGTATTCCCGATGGCACCTTTGATGATGCGGACTTCTATGATGAGATCACCTACAGCGCCACCCTGGAGGGGGGTGCTGACCTACCGGACTGGCTGGCCTTTGATAGTGCCACCGGTACCTTTGGTGGTGTTCCAACCAGCAGCGATACGGGCGCTATTTCCGTCACCGTTACCGCTACCGATAGCAGTGGTGAGGCGATCAGCGACACCCTGACTATTGAAGTGAAGGACAGCAACACGGCACCGACGGTGCATCGCGCACTGGAGAACCAAACAGCCGGTGAAGATAGTGCCTTCAGCTACACCTTTGCCATTGATAGCTTTATCGATGACGATACCGACGACACCCTGACCTACACCGCCACGTTGGCCAATGGCAACGCGCTGCCCAGCTGGTTAAGCTTTGACAGCACAACCATTACCTTTAGCGGCACCCCCACCAACGATGATATTGGTGAGATCAGCATTAAGGTCACCGCCACCGATGAGAGCGGTGAACCGATCTCCGACATCTTTAACATCTCGGTAGAAAATGTTAACGATGCCCCTGTGGTCTCCGTCACCCTGGACGAGCAGTCCTTTGATGAAACACTGCTTACCGGCGTGGCCTATAGCAAAACGCTCGATAGCGGTACCTTTAGTGATATCGACAGCGATACCGAGCTCAGCTACACCGCAACCCTGGCTGACGATACCGAACTGCCGGATTGGTTGGCGTTTGAAGCCGCCACCCTGACCTTTAGCGGCACCCCAGATACCGCAGATAGCGGTACTTTTGAGATCAAGGTTATCGCCTCAGACGGTTTTGAATCGACCGATGACAGCTTTACCCTGACCGTTGAACAGTCCAATGTCTCCCCTGAGCTCAGTGCAGATATTGTGGATGTCACCACCAATGAAGATGAAGCGATGGATTTCTCCGTCGCCAGCTACTTCTCGGACGGCAACGGCGACACCCTGACCTACAGCGCCACCTTGGCCAATGGCAATGATCTGCCCAGTTGGTTGAGTTTTGATACCACCACCGCCACCTTTAGCGGCACCCCCGCCAATGAGGATGTCGGAGCCATTGCGCTTAAAGTCTTCGCCTCTGATAGCGACGGCCTGAGCACCAGTGATGTCTTCCAGATCACCGTGAACAACACCAATGACGCCCCCACGGCGCAAGCCGACACCCTGGAGCTGTTTGAAGATGAGAGCCACACCTTTGCCATAGATGACATTACCAGCCTGGTCAGTGATGAAGATGGGGGTGACCCCAGCACAGTGACCCTTGTCTCCCTACCTGAGAACGGCACCCTCTATTTGAATGGTGAGGCGTTTACCGATGCCCTTTTGGCCAGTGATCCGGATATCAATCTGGCCGACATCGGCAACCTGACCTTTACCCCAGACAGCGAATGGTCGGGTAGCACCAGCTTTGATTGGATGGTCACCGATGCCTCTGGGGCGGAGTCCAACACCGTCACCTTGAGTATTGTGGTGACCGGGGCCAACGACTACCCCACCGCCTTTACCCTGGATCAGGATGTCACCATCTTGGGTGAAGATCTGGATACCAGCAGCGCGCTATTGGTCGCCTCTAATTTTGCGGTTGTGGATCCAGACAGTGGCGACAGCCACAGCTTTACCCTGAGTGGGGACGATGCCGACCTGTTTGAGGTTGTGAATACCGATCTCTACCTTAAAGCAGATAGCGCCCTGGATTATGAGACCAACCCTTCGCTGGATGTCACCATTACCGCCACCGACAGCGGTTCCCCAGGGCTGACCATAGCCGAGAGCATCGCTATTTCGATAACCGACGCCAACGATGCCCCGGTTATTACGGACGATACCCTGACCGTGACCGAGGACACCTCGTACATCTTCAGTGAATCAGACGTTACCGATCTGTTTAGTGATGAAGATGGCGACACCATCGGTACCATCGTTTTACAAAGCCTGCCATCGGACGGTGATCTTTACATCGCGGGTGTGGCCATTACCGAAGCCTCCCTGGCTGTTAACAACACCATGACCTTGGCGGAGATCGGATATCTCAGCTTTATACCGGACAGTGACTGGACCGGCACCACCAGCTTCACCTGGCAGGTGATCGATACCGCCGGGGCAGAGTCCAACACCGCCACCTTGAGCCTGGATGTGGTGGATATTGATGAAGCCCCCACCGACATTTACTTTGATGGCAGTGGTTCTATTGCTGAGGATCTGGACACCAGCAGCGCCACATGGTTGGGCAATTACTACGTTATAGATCCAGATGATGGGGACAGCCACACCCTGACCCTAAGTGGCGACGATGCTGACCTCTTTTACTTGGATGGTACGGCGCTCTACCTGAACGCCGGTGTGGACCTGGATCATGAAAGCCTCGCTTATCTGGACTTTACGGTCACCGCGACAGACTCAACCAATCTCGAGCTGACAGAAGGCTTTAGCATCTATGTCTACAACGTTAACGAAGCCCCCACCGGCGTTAGCTTAAGCAACGATAGCTTGGCTGAAAGCGGCGACAGTGGTGCGGTAGACGCACTGGTCTCGGTGGCCACCTTAAGCGCCATTGATGAGGACTACAGCGACAGCCATAGTTTTGCCCTCACTGGGGGCACCGGCTATGACCTGTTTACCATTATCGACAGCACGCTCTACCTGAACGCCCTGGTTGAGACCGACTATGAGACGCTGAGCAGCTACACCCTGGAAATCATGGTGAGCGATACCTACGGCGAACATGTCACCGAAACCGTGACTCTCTCCATTTCCGATGAAGCCGAAGCCCCCATCCTGCTGGGTTCGGTAGGTACGGTTGACGCGACGGAGAACCTGGACTTCAGTCTCTCCCTCAGCGGCTATTTTGATGACTATGATACCGGCGACACCCTGACCTACTCTATTGCACAGAGTGATGGCAGTGACCTGCCCACATGGCTGAGCTTTGATAGCTCAGCGCTGGACCTTTATGGCGTGACCGAAGAGGATGCCGAGGCACTAACCCTGGTGCTGACCGCGACCGACAGCTCCGGCATAGCCACGGATATGACCTTTAACATCGATATCATCCGCGATGGTGAGTTTGTGGATGAAGCGGTGCAAAACATCACCTTTACCAGCAGCACCCAAAGCGGCACCACCGATGCCAATGGTACCTACTACTACCGCGATGGTGAGGATGTTACCTTCTCCCTTGGTACGATCACCCTGGGTAGTGCCACCGGTGGCGGTGTGGTTACGCCGGATGATTTTGATGGCCTGTCGGATGATGCCGTCACCAACATTCTGCGCTTCCTGCAGACCATTGATGAAGATGGCGACCCCGATAACGGTATTACCATCAGTGACGATGCCCGCAGTCAGGCACAGAGCCTGACCATCGACTTTAACCAAACCGTGGATAACTTCTCCAACGACACCACGTTGAACGGCTTCTTGACCGATCTGGGCGAGCCCGGCACACCGCTCTCCCTGATCAGTGAAACCGAGGCCCGCGCCCACTTTGAGAACACCCTAAACAGCCGCTCGCCCTTTGAGAGTCTAGCGCTGGAAGGCTCCACGACCCTGTCGGAAGATATCGACACCAGCATGGGTTATACCGTGGGTAGCTTCGTCTCGGGTAATCCAGAGGGCCACACCCCCAACTACACCATTGCAGGGGGTGACCATGCCGCCCTGTTTACCATTGAAAATGGTCAACTCAAGCTGGTCCCTGGGGCCGCCCTGGACTATGAGACCACAGCGACCCTGTCGGTGGATATTGAGGTTCGTGCGCCTGGCTCCAACCTGCCCTACACCCAGACCTTTACCTTTAATGTCGGTAATGTGAACGAGGCGGTTGAGACCGGTTATGACAGCTACGCCATCTCGGAAGATGACACCTCTATCACCATCGTGGGGGCTGATCTGCTGAGCAACGACTATGACCCCGAAGGTTTGGACCTGACGGTGGTGGATGTGTCGTTGCTGGATGCCACTACCGGGAGCTTGGGGGACAATGGTGATGGCACCTGGAGCTTCACCCCCGCGGCCTTCTATCAGGATCTGGCCAATGGTGAGTACGCCATCATTTACTTCAACTACACCATTGAGGACAGTGAAGGGGGCAGCACCGTTGGGGATGGTCACTTTGACATCTATGGCGCCAATGACGTCCCTGAGATCTATCCGGTCACCGGCAGTGTTGTCCATACGGAAGGATACGGCATCACCTATCCGTTTGCTGGCACCGCGGTTATTGATACGGATAATAATAGCTTCATCACCTCCCTCACCCTTCAGATAGAAGGGTATGTAGAAGGGGAGCATGAGCTCAGCTTCATGGATATGAACGGGATTGCCAGTAGCTGGAACGCCACCACCGGCACCCTGACGTTGAGCGGGACTGTTGAAACATCGGTCATGACCGATGCCCTGTTGACTGTGGGCTACGAGGCGCTGTCGGATAATCCGGCCTCATCTGTTGAGGTCACCATGACCGCATCTGATGATTACGGTGCCATCAACAGTACCGTCAGCCAGACCATTACCATTGATGCCGTGAACGATGCGCCAGAAGTTACGGTTACCGATACCGTAGAGGAGCTGCACCCTGTTCTGTATCTAGAGAACGGCGCCACGGTTACCACCGACAATATGGATACCCTCACCGCAGGTGGGGACTTCACCTGGGAGTTCTGGGCACAGCGTCTCGCAGACCTGGGCAATGATGTCATCCTCTCCGTCTACCAAGGTAGTGGCAGCAACTGGACCTCCATCGGCTTTAACGGTAGCACCTTCCAGATCGAGCAAGGCGGCCAACTGGTCAGTTATGATCTTAATGCGTTGGGCGATGGCAACAGCAACCAAACGGGGGTGTGGAACCACTGGGCAGGTAGTTATGACAGTACGAATGAACTACTGACCCTCTATCTCAATGGTCAGTATGCACAAAGCTTTGAAGTTGCCCCCCCAACCGATAGCCTGCACACCCTGACCTTGGGGGATGGTAGCTGGGACAGCAACAACAGCTTTACCGGTTTGATTGGTGATCTGCGTATTTGGGATACCGTTCGCACCTCAACAGAGATCGAATCCCACTATGACCAGCCCCTGAGCGACCCAACCAATGAGAACCACCTGACCCTCTACTACGCCATGAATGGTGCTGCGGCGGATCAAATTGTGGATGAGTCGGCCTCGGGCTTAAACGGTACGCCCAACAATGCAACGGTCTTTGCGGACAGCTTAACACTGAATACCCCAACGGAGCCGAACTTTACCGAAGGCGGCAGTGCGGTGGATGTGCTCTCCACACTGACCATTAGTGATGCCGACAGCACCACCATGACGGGTGCCACGGTACAGATCAGCAACAATTACCAGATGGGTGAAGAGAGCCTGAGCATGACCGACCAGCTGGGCATTACCAGCAGTTGGGACAGCTCAACCGGTATACTGACCCTGACCGGCACCACCACCCTGGCAGACTACCAGACCGTTCTGCGGACCATTCAGTTTGAGAACACCAGTTCCTCCCCCAATGGTAACGACCGCACCCTGTCGGTTCAGGTCGCCGATGATCAGGGTTTGGTGGGAGACGCCACCCAGACAACCGTGACGGTTACCACCAACAACAGTGCCCCGGTCTTAACCGAGGGCACCGCGGTGGGCAGCTTGGTCTTTACCGAAGACAACAGCTCTGTAGCCCTGGCCGATATTGTTGACCTAAGCGATGACAGCGCTGAACTAAGCAGTGCCACCATTACCGTGGGCAGTGGTTTTGTGCAGGGCGAGGATTGGCTCTACTTTACCGACACCAGCAACATTACCGGTAGCTTTGACTCCGCCACCGGCACCCTGACCCTGACCGGGAACGATACCCTGGCCAACTATGAAGCGGCCATTGAGAGCGCCCGCTACGCCTACATGGGTGATAATGGTAGTGCGGCACACACCTTTGAGATCACCGTTAGCGATAGCGATGGCACCACCAGTGAGGCCCTGTCGGTACCGTTTACCATTACCGGTGTGAACGATGCCTCAACCGTCTTTGCCTCAGGTATCCCCACCATCAGTGAGGTCAGTGCCACCTACTTTGATGGCGATGACAGCGTGTTTGTTGATGGCTTTGACACCTTGACCAGCGGGGGGGACTACACCTGGGAAATGTGGGCAAACCGGGAGGTCAACAGCGGCTACAATCTGCTGCTTAACCATGATGCGGGTACCGGTGGCACATTCTGGGCGGGGTATGAGAACGGCAACTTTGAACTGGTCCATAACGATGGCCAGTCCGATAGCTTTGTCGGCTCTTTTGACATCTCCACCATGGATGCCACCAACACCACCAAAGTGGGGGAATGGGTACACTGGGCGGCCAGCTATAATGCCACCAGCCAAACCCTAACCTTGTACATGAACGGTGCTGAGGTAAAGAGCTTCAGTGGGGTTGCCCCACAACAGGCCACCGGCACCTCGTTGGAGATCGGCCATGCGGATTGGAGCACCTCCCAATTCCAAGGGGATATTGCCGAAGTGCGTATTTGGGACGATGTGCGCACCTCATGGGAGATCTCAAACAGCTACCAGTCGCAAATGCCTGGTGCCGCCGCTGAAGATTCACTGGCGCTCTACTACCCCATGGATAGCATCGAGTCTGGCACCATAAGCAACCAGGCCAGCGCCACGTGGGATGGTACCGTCACCGGCGCCACCGTGGTCACCACCAACCTGCAACTGGACAGCGGCACCCCAGCCCCTGTTGTCTTCACCGAAGGGGGCAGTGCCGTTGAAATTGCCCCTGATCTGGAGCTGACCGATCCCGACAGCACCCACCTGAGCGGTGCGATTGTAGAGATCCAATCCAACTATGAAATGGGCTATGACAGCCTCTACTTTGTGGACCAAAACGGTATTACCGGTAGCTGGGACAGCACCACCGCCCTGCTGACCTTAACCGGCACGGCTACCATTGAGCAGTATCAGGCCGCGCTGCGTTCGGTCATCTTTGATAACGCCAGCAACAGCCCAGATACCAATGATCGCCTGTTCGACATTACGGTGACCGATGCAGAAGGTGCAGAAAGCCAGTATGACTCCATTTTGCTGAGTGTGGAGGATACCAACAGCCTTCCACTCTTAACGGCCGGTACCGTTACCAACTTTGTTGAAGGCGACACAGCACAGTTTATTGGTAACTTGGTCAACACCCTGACCGATACGGACAACAGCTACCTGAGCAGTGCCACCCTGAGCATAAGCTCGGGTTACACCGAAGGGGAAGATCTGTTCACCTTCACCAATGTTGGCAATATTACGGGCAACTTTGACACCACCACCGGCGAGCTAACCTTTACCGGGGTCGATACCCTGGCCAACTATGAAGCTGCGTTGGAAAATGTCACCTACGCCTTTGCCGGAAATGATGTCACCGGTGACCATACCTTTACCGTCACAGTGACCGATGAAGGTGGGGCCACCAGCACACCGCTGGATGTACCCTTTACCATTACCGGTACCAACGATGCACCATCGATGGATGTTGGCACCATTGATGTTCCCCAAAACGCCCTCTCTTTTGATGGGGTGGATGACTACGCCATCTTTGACTCAATCCACTCGGGCAGTCTCAGCTTTGAGTTCTGGGTTAACCGGGGTACGGATAACGCGACCGCAGATATGCCTATTCTCTCCCGTACAAATGGGACAGATGGCTTTTTCTGGGCCGGTTATCGGGCTGATAGCGAATCCTTTGTCATCGCCACTGAAGATGCGACCTCAGGTCTGACAGAGTTGGTCTATAACATCCCTGCTGACAGCGGTGTTACCACCACCGGTTCTTGGGTCCACTGGTCAGGTTCGGTGGATAACAGCACCGGTCAAATCAAGCTCTATATGAATGGCCAATGGGTCAAGACGGTAGAAGATCAAGCCACCGTGCCCACCTCCGGCCCATTTGTGGTGGGGGATGTTGATTGGGACAACCAACCCATGCATGGTGAGCTGGCCGAGCTACGCCTGTGGTCTGGGGTCATTACAGAAGAACAGATCGAAACCAACTATGATGCCATCCTAACCGGTCAGGAAGCTGATCTGCTGGCTTACTACAGCATGGATGACAACGGCACGGGCAGCTTTGTTGGTGATCAATCCCTTAATGACTACAACCTGGACCTTGGGGATGGCAGCAGCAACAACGCCTCAGCCCCAGCCATAGCCCTGGCAACCCTGAACCTGGCGGAACCCGGTGATACCATTGCCTTTGTTGAAGATGGTGGCGCCGTCAGCATTATGCCCGCCATTGTGGTGGATGATCCGGAAGATAATTGGGAAGGCGGCTCCCTGAGCGTCAGCCACTCCGTTTATGATTACGGACAAGAGATCCTGAGCATTGATGATGGTGACGGGGTGACCATCTCTGGCGATATCGTTTTGGTTAATGGCACCACGGTGGGTACAGACCTGGTGATGGCCAGTGGCTCCTTAACCATGAACTTTAATAGCAATGCGGATGATGCCTCCGTTCAGGCTATCCTGCGGGCCATTAGCTACGAGCACACCGCCGACAGCCCATCCACCCAAGACCGCCCCTTTTACATTGGTCTTTCTGATGGTGCCATGTTGGGCACCAGCATTACCCAAACGGTGAAGGTCTCTGAGACCAACGATGCCCCCGAACTACACCCTGCGGTTAGTTTAGAGGACACCCCGACCGATGCAGGCTCTTTGAGCTTCGTCAATGGTTTTGAGATGTTGGTGGATGATCAAACCGCCTACATCACCACCAGTGACTATCAGTTTAAAGTTGTTGACCTGAGCAACCCAGATCAGCCCGAACAACAGGGTAGCCTGGACTACAGCGCCAATGGCAACCTCCCCCAGGATATCGCGGTATCTGGCGGCTACGCCTATATTGCCCAAGGGGATCTGATCACCATTAAGATCGATAACCCAGAACTCCCTTCATACAACAGTACGTATAGCGCTGAAGGCACGTTAACAACGGCATCTACCATTGAAGTGGATGGCCAGATCGCTTATTTGGGGACAGATACTCAGCTGCAGATTCTGAATGTGGCAAACCCTAATTCGATCAGCCACCACAGCTCTTATGATCTGTCGGGTTCAGCCAATGAGATTTTCTATAGCAATGGCTACATCTATGCGGCCACAGACTATGGGCTTGAGATTATTGATGTCTCAAACTCAGCAGATCCGATCTTTGCCAGCCAGTACAGTCTGGGTGGGGCCAATGACCTAGCCTTGCATGACGGTTCACTTTACGTGGGTACCAGCTCTGGTACCTATGTGTTTGACGTCAGCACCCCAACCAGCATCACCTACACCACCTACTTTGGTACCAGTGCCGATTATGTGGAGTATGTGGATGGGGCGGTCGTAATCGGTAACAGCAGTGAGGTTACCTATTACAATGCAACCAACCCCAATTACAGCATTAGCTCTCTCGACAGTTGGTACAACCCGAATGCTTCTGCACAGGGTATGGCAAGCAACAGTACCCACACCTATGTATTGGATGAGAACTCAGGCCTGCAGGTTGTCTCTGCCACCGTGCTTACACCCAACAGTTTGCTGACCATTATTGATGAAGATACCAGCGAGGCCAATAATTACGGTGAGTATGCATCAAACACCTACAGTGGCATGACCTATGATGCCGATGCTGACTCTGTGGGTATGGTCATCACCAGTATGGATGAAGCCCATGGCAGTTGGCAGTACAGCTTAGACTACGGCGCCAACTGGAACGATATCGCGGATCTCAGCCAGAGCAACGCCCTGCTGCTGGATAACGATGCCGAACTACGCTTTTTGCCAGAGAGCGACTTTGCGGGTGAAGCGACCTTTACCTTCCATGCTTGGGATGGCAGCGACAACCTGAGCAGTGGCACCTTGACCGACGCTACGGTAACCGGCGGTTCCTCCGCCTTTAGTACCGCCAGCCACACCGGTGAGGTTCAAGTAAGCTCGGTGGATGATGCTGCGGTTATTACCACCCAATCATTCAGCAACGTGCTTGTCTTTGATGGGGTGGATGACTATGCCACTTCGAGCCAAAATGAGCCGAGTTACCAGCCCTTTACCATGGAGACCTGGGTTAATCTGGATACCGCCACGGGCACCCAGATCGCCATGTCCCACGGTCAGGGCTCTTCCGCCGGCAATGGTAGCTGGCTTGGTTTTGAGGGTACCCTGCTGAGCTTTGGTTTCAAAGACAGCACCACGATCCAAAAGGATATCTCCAGCAATATCACCGGTAGCCTAGATGGCCAGTGGGTGCACATTGCGGCAACCTATGACCACACCAGCGGCAATGCACAGCTCTATTTCAATGGTGAGTGGGCCGCCAGCGGCACCATGGCCGACAGCTACTCTGGCAGTGGTTCCTTAATGTTGGGTAATGCCGCTTGGGCCTCTGATTTCCTGGACGGCAGCCTGGATGAAACCCGTATTTGGAGTGACGTACGCTCGGTTGAAGAGATTGCACAGAGCTATACAGACACCCTGAGCAATACTGACAACCTATCCTCTCGCTACACCTATGAGGATAACGGCTATGGCCACACGGCAGATGACACCCATAACTATGAGCTCACCTTAGGCTCTGCCTTGCCCGATGATGAAGCGGAACCCACGGTCGCTGAGGATGGTATACGCACCGTTGATAACACCAGCACCACCGCCAGTTATGATGAAGCGATTGAGGGGGGTGTGCTGATCGCCCCAGCGGTGGATATTACCGATATAGATGACACCCACTTTGCTTCAGCCATGCTGCAAATTGACAGCAACTATTGGTCCAACCAGGATGAGCTGTTCTTTAGCGATACCGCCAACATTAGTGGTAGTTGGGACAGCGGTTCTGGCATCTTGACCCTTAGTGGTACCGATACCCTGGAGAACTATGAAGCGGCCATAAGCTCGGTAATCTATAACAACAGCAACACCGCACCGGAAACCGGTGACCGCTCGATCTCCATTACCGTACAAAATGCCCAGTTCGCTGACAGCAGCACCTTTACCAGCACAGTCAGCATTACCACAGCGGATGATGCACCGGTTATTTCCGTCAGCGCCACCACAGGTTCCCTGTCGTTTGTAAGCAGTGACAATAGCCTGACTTCCGGCACCTCAACCCATGCCATAGCCGCGGGTGATCTGGATAATGATGGGGATGTTGACCTGTTAATTGGTGGTACAGGTCAGGTCCTTTTGGGGGATAACACCGGACAGTTCACCCCAGGCAACCAGAGTGTTCTGGCGTTCTCAGACCTTGAGAACAGCACCAAGGTGCTGCTGGCCGATCTGAATGATGATGGTTTCTTAGATGCCATTAATGTTCAGGATACCGGGGCCGACCAGGTTTGGATCAACAATGGCGACGCCACCTTTAGCGTCACCGATACGCTAGGCACAGGCGCCAGTAAAGATGCCGCCGTTGGTGACTTTGACAACGATGGCCTGACCGATGTCTTTATTGCCGGATCATCCGCAGCCAAAGTTTGGCTGAACGATGGCGATGGTAGCGATGTTGATACCGACATTGATGGCACCTTCACCAACAGCGGTATAGATATCAGCGCCAGCGGCATGCAAAGCGCCGTGGCCGGTGACCTGGATGGCATGTATGGGGATGACATCATCACCCTACACAGCACCGGAGAGCTGAACGTATGGCTCAGTGATGGTAGTGGTGGCATGGTCACCAACAACCAGGACCTGGATGACACGAGCCGCAGCCTCAAAGCATCTGAACTGGGGGATATTGATGGGGATGGCGATCTAGATCTGCTGGTCTATGACGACAATATGGGGGAAGTACGGGTCTATCTGAACAATGGCGCCGGTCAGTTCGGCGAACAGTCAGAGAGCTACTACGTTTCGAGCATTGAAGACATTACCCTGGCAGATATGGATGCCGATGGGGATCTTGACCTGGTCTTTGCCCAGTCTAATGGATATGACAGCACCATCTACACCAATGATGGTACAGGCTCCTTGAGCAATAGCGCAACGAGCATCACCACCAATGACACCACACAGATTCGTATGGCGGATGTGGATGGCAATGGCTTCCTGGATGCCATTTCCATCAGTAGTAATCCCGACAATGCCGCCGAGATCAGCATTGCCCTGAACAACTCCACCGCCCCAGGTGAGACCATTACTGAGGGCGAGAGTAACAACCTACTGACCTCATCCCTGAACCTTACCGACGATGACAATGGCAACATCACCAGTGCGACCATCACCATTGCGCAAAACTACGAGATGGGCTCAGACACACTGGTCTTTACCGATACCAGCAATATTTCAAGCGTATGGGATAGCAGCACAGGCACCCTTACCCTGACAGGTACCGACACCCTGTCGAGCTACTATAGCGCCCTAAACGGGATCATCATGACCGTCGCTGGGGATGCCCCCAGTGAGCTGGTACGGACGGTGGATATACAGGTCACCGAAGAGGGTGGTCTGGTCAGTGATACCGCCAGCTTAACGGTCAATGTTCAAGGCACCAACGACGCCCCAACCCTGTCGGTGGCACAAGACTCCACCGTGGCGGATTTTGATGGCACGGACGATTATGGCGTCATCTCCTTCACCGGTTCCGCCGGTAGCAGCTTTACCGTCGAGGCCTGGGTAAACCGCGACACCGACAGCTCGGATGATATCTTCCTAAGCCAGGGCACAACCACAGCGGGTGAGGGCTTTACCCTTGGCTTCCTGACCGGGACCAATGAGCTGAGCTGGAGCTTCCATGGGGATGCCTCGGATGATTTCACCGCTTCATTGAGCGCCATTGATACCGACAACCCCACCTTGACCAACGGTTGGTACCATGTTGCCGCGGTCTATACCGATAATGAAGGCACCACCACCAAGAGCCTTTATGTCAACGGCACCCTGGTCGGTGAGCAGAGCAGCATTAGCTATAATGGAACCGGCGACTTCTATGTGGGTGCCGATACAAACGACCTGGGTAACAGCAACTTTGATGGGCAGATGGACGATGTGCGGATCTGGGGGGATGCCCGGACCACAGCAGAGATCCAAAACAGTGCCGATGATAGTGTAAGCAGTGTGGATAACCTGCTCCGACACTTTGACTTTGAGAGCAACGACAGCACCTATAGTTACGATACGACCGTAAACTATCTCATGACCCTGGGCACAGGGGCCCCAGACAACACCTTAATGCCCAGCTTTGTGACCGATGTTGAACGTCCACAGGTTGAGGGCACATCCCTGACCGCCACCTATGATGAGGCCACCGGGCCTGTGGCCTTCCTGAGTGATGTGACCTTGTCGGATATTGACAGCCCCACACTCAGCATGATGAGCATTACCATCTCCGGCGGCTCAACCGGTGATCTACTCTCGGTTGACGATACCTCCAGCAACCTGGAGATTATCTGGGACGACAGCTTCTACCAGTTAACAATCTCTGGTCAGGCCTCGGTCGCCGAGTATCAGACCCTGTTGCAGTCGATCACCTTTGATAATACAGGGGTCTCACCAGAGACCTCAGATCGCACCATTAACATCAGTGTCATGGATCATGAAAGTGCCCAAAGCACCTTTACCGCGACCCTGGAGATCACCACGACGAATGATGCACCGCTGCTGACCGATAGCACCACACAGGCCAACTTTGACCTGACCGCAGATAGCGAGATCAGCACCACGGACACCACCACCAGCATCGTCAGTGGTGACTTTGATGGCGATGGCGATGACGATCTGTTTGTGGGGACCGATGCCGATGGCGGCACCTCAGAGGTTCTGCTGAACGATGGCTATGGTAACTTCGCCCAAACCTTGCAGGATATGGGTAGCCACGACACCAAAGAGGTGGTGAGCACGGATATTGATGGCGATGGCAACCTGGATATCGTGGCCATATCCGCCACGGAAGATGCCCAAGTGTTAATGGGTAATGGCGATGGCAGCTTTACCGAACGTAGCCAGTCTGAAGGGAGTGAAATTGCGTCGGCCAACTCTGCCCTGCTGGTGGACCTGAATGGGGACGGCTATGCCGACCTGGTTACCACAGGATCTGGCGGTGACGGCAACAACATCTACCTATACAACTACAACGATTCTGATCCTACCCAGAGCAGCTTTGAAGCCGCCCGCTCCTTTGCGGTTGGGGAGACCCTGAACTACTCCACCGCCCTGGATCTGGATAACGATGGCGACCAGGATCTGATCTTCACCCATGATGATCGAGACCCGATCATCTGGTTGAACGAAGGCAATTGGCAGGATGACGGCATCGCCAGAATCGCTGAATGGGGTGAGATCAGTCATGTTCTGCGTGAGGATAGCTCCTACTCCAACTACGCCTTCCAACAGATCGCCACAGCCGACTTGAATGGGGACGGTTTTAAGGATCTGATGGCGGTTATGTTAAACGGGAACTCTGACTCCTCCTCCTCCTTAGAGGTTTTCACCTGGACCAATGATGGTCTGGGGGGCTTTACCCCGGCCGCTCAATATGGCGTAGGCTATGGTAGCGAGACCGCCACGTTGACAACGGCTGATATGGAGAACGACGGCCAAGAGGAAATTATCCTTAGCTATACCGGAAAAACGACGGTTTTAACGGGCGATGGTGCGGGTGGGGTCAATTACACAGACACCTACTTAGGACAGTCCCCAACCGACCTGGTGGTGGGTGATTTTGATAACGATGGTGATCTAGACCTCATCACAAGCTTAGGCGACGGCTCAAACCTGATTAATGTCTATAGCAACGATCTCACCACCCCCACCACCTACACGGAAGATAATGCGGCCATCTATCCGTTTGACACGGTGCAGATTGCGGAAGATGCCGACGCCATTACCGGTATGACCATTACCATCAGTGATGGCTACCTGGAGGGGTATGACAGTTTAGGCTTCACCACTTCGGGCAACATGACCAGCAGTTGGGACAGTGCAACCGGCACCCTCACCTTTACCAGCAGCCCTGCGGATACGGTGGCAACCTACCAGTCTATGCTCAGCACTTTAAGCTTTGAGACTGACCATGATGCCCCCGGTGGTGGACGTCAGTTTACAGTGAGTGCCACCTCTGATAGCGGCGCCAGTAATGTCCTGACCCAGACCATTCACATTCATGCGATAGATGACGCTCCTACCCTAAGCTTTGAAGTCACCACCGACGCCTTAAGCTTTGATGGCAGCGACGACTACGCTAGCAGCAGCACGATTAGTTTAGGGGGATCCTTCACCCTGGAGGGCTGGTTTATCCGCAACAGCTCAGGCAGTGAAGATGTCATCTTCTCCCATGGCAGTACGGATACCCCCTATAACGGCCTGTGGGTGGGGGTTGATGAGAATAATCAGTTCGTCTTTGACTTTAATGGCGACACCCTAAGCCAGACCGGTACCAACATTGATAGCGACAACTCAGATCTCGCCTACCAGTGGTACCACATGGCGGTTACCTATGACGCCAGTGACAACAGCCGCTCCATCTATATCAATGGTGAACATATCATCAGCGATACAGCGGATAGTAACTATGTTGGTAGTGGTGACTTCTACTTAGGTGACAGCACCTGGGATCTGGCCAGTACCGCCAACAACTTCACCGGTATGATGGATGATATCCGCATTTGGGATGATGTCCGCAGCGGGGATGAGATCGCCCAAGCTTACCAGGGGGTTTATAGTGATGAGACCGCCCTGAACGGACACTACGCCTTTGAGACGGTGGATTCAGGCTCTACCCCGGACAGCATGGCCATGTACAGCCTGCAACTGGGGGATAGTAACACCATAGGCGACACCGCCGAGCCCACCCAGGCGGTTGAGGCCGGTCGCCCTGCGACCGTTACCAGCAACACCGCCACCTTTGATGAAGCGGTGGGTTCCGTTGCGATTGCCAGCACGCTGGATCTTACCGACATTGACAGCGCCACGTTAACCAGTGCCACCCTGACGATGTCCCATAGCTATGATGCAGATGATAAGCTCTCCTTTGAAGATATGGGCAACATCACCAGCAGCTGGGATAACGCCAGTAAAATCCTAACCCTGTCAGGCACCGATACCGTTGAGAACTATCAAACCGCACTGCGTAGTGTCACCTTTAGCCATGAAGGTACCGACCCAAGCACCACAGATCGTACCGTAGACATTACCGTTCAAGAAGAAGTGGTCTACAGCAACAGCGTTTCGGTAACCGTTGGTATTACCACCCACGATGATGCCCCGGTTCTTTCCCAGACTGAAAACACCCTAAGCTTCAGTGCATCCGACGAGTATCTGTATGGCAGCAAAGGCGTTGGTATTGCGCAAGGCGACCTGGATAACGATGGGGATGCCGACCTCTATATCAGTGTTGAGGATGGTGCCGATAAGGTTATGCTCAACGATGGCGCCGGTCACTTTACCGAAGTCACCAGCCAAACCCTAGACAGCGACCACGGTGGCTATGTCTTACTGGAAGATCTGGATAACAACGGCACCATGGATGCCATTGTTATGGGCCGGACCGAAGCCGGTAAGGTCTTGTTAGGGGCGGGTGATGGTACCTTTAGTGAGCCAACCCTGGCCATTGCCGTTCCCACCGGCGAAACCGCCGTCTTGTCACGTTTAAATAATGATGACCTGCAAGATCTGATCACCATTGATGGCACAAACTTGGTCCGTGTGAACTATGGTTCCTCCAGCGGTGCAGGCCACTGGGACTTCACCCAGTCGCTCACCATTGATGTGGCGAGTAATGTCAGCTTTGTGGATGTCTTAAACGTCGACAACGATGACCTAAATGAGATCCTGGTAGGATTTGAAGATGGCGATACGCCCCTTCTGATGTTGAATAATGGGGATAACACCTTCTTCGCACACACCCTGTTCGACAATACCCACAATGACTTCTACGGTGCGTTTACAGCCGCAGATGTGGATGGGGATGGCCACGATGATGTAGTGATCCACAACATGTCCCAAAGCAGCCTAGAGACTTGGTTTGGTGATGGTGCCGGTGGCTTTACCCTGGGCAACACCACGCTGCCTGCCTACGATACGATTAATGCCATTCGTCTGGAAGATCTGGATGGTGATGCTGTAGGCGAGCTGGTCTACAGCACCGCCTCAAGCACCATGTATGCCCATAGCTATCAAGGGGATGGCACCTTTGATACCGCCGCCTTATCATCCACCAGCCTATATGATGGCAGCGTGACCCAGTGGGCCACGTCCGACTTTGATGACGACGGCGATAGTGACATAGCGGAGGCCCGCGCGGGTGTGGCCATTGAGGGATTGAAGATTCATGACAACAGCCAGATCTCTCTGAGCAGCTATGAAGAAGGGGGTACGGCCACCAGTGTGCTGAGCCACCTAACCCTGGCTGACGATGGCGACCAGATTATAGAATCCGCCGTGATCACCTTGGGGGATAACTATATTCAAGGTTCCGACACCCTGAGCTTTAGTGGCTATGGCAACATTACCGGTGTGTGGGACAGCAGCACCGGTACCATGACCCTGTCGGGTTCAGACAGCACCACCAGCTATCAATACGCGCTGGGGTCCATCACCTTTAGCACCACCGACAATGCACCGGGTGGCAGTCGTGATGTCCAAGTGCAGGTTAACGACGGCACCAGCGACAGCAACAGCTTTGAGACTAAGTTCTACATTGATGAGGTGGATGATGCCCCTGCGCTCCAACAGCCCAACTATGTTCTGAACTTTGATGGTGCCAATGACTATGCCAGCGCCACCGGCATTGATCTCTCTGACAGCTCCTTTAGCTTGGAGGCTTGGGTCTACCGTGATAGCAGCGGCACCCAGGATACCGTGCTGAGCATTGGTAACGGTGGCCCGGTCGATAGCGGTATTTGGCTTGGCTTTACCGCCACCAACCAGATTGGCTTTGGCTTCTATTCCGATGATCTTGTGGTTGAAAGCTCCGACGTAGATGCAGACAACCTAACCCTGACCGGTGAGTGGTACCATCTGGCCGCCACCTATGATGCTGTTAATGATGTCCGAATCATCTACCTGAATGGTCAAGCACGTGTGGTAGACAGCTCCATGGGGGACTTCTCTGGCACCACCAATCTCATGCTGGGGCAATCCGCCTGGAGCTTGGCGGATCACGCCTTTGATGGCCGCATCGATGATGTCTACATCTGGAACGATCTGCGTACCTCTGGTGAGATCGCCGACAGTTATAACAACCTCTCCTCCTTGAATTTGGAGAATATGGAGGCCCACTATGACTTTGAGGACATCACCAACGGTACGGGCTCGGATGAATCCGGTTATGGCCACACCCTGACCCTGGGCACGGCCGCAGAGGGTGACACGGCCGAACCTACGGATGAACAGGCCTCGGATCTGGCCTATGACAGCACCTATGAGTTCTGGAATGAAGGTGCCGGTGCCATTGCGGTGGCGCCTGAGCTGATCGTAAGTGATGAAGATGGCGGTAGTATTTTTGAAGCCACCGTCTATATTGCCAACGGCCATGAGATGGGCAGTGACGTCCTGAACTTTACCGATACCAGCAACATTACCGGTAACTGGGACAGCGGCACAGCCATGCTCACCCTGACCGGGGAAGATTCCCTGGCCAGCTATCAGGCGGCCCTACAGAGCGTCACTTTTGATAGTGCGCTAGACCCCATTAACACCTCCCGTCAGATCTTGATCACGGTGCAGGGCGATGACAGCTATGCTCTGCCAAGCCACAGCTACCTAAGCACCATTACCGTTATCCCCATTAACGATGCACCAGAGGTTGCCCTAAACACCACCGCAAACCCCTTCACCTTGTTGGATGCGAGTGTGGGCATTACCAATGCGGATCTGGAAGGGGGTAACCACACCGAGATGCACGGCATTACCCTAGGGGATGTGGATCAGGATGGCGATCAGGATATCGTCGCCACTTGGTGGACCACCGACCAGCGTCTCTACACCAACGATGGCGACGGTAACTTCACCCTGGCGCAAACCTTTAGCGGTGGTTCCAACGGTTATGGCGCCACAGAGGTGATCCAATCCGGCTCTAACATGTACATGGTCAACGTCGGTGGCAGCAACAGCAGCATCTGGTCGTACAACACCAACACCAATCTGTTTGAAGATACCAACAACAGCATCCAGAGCTACTCAACCCGTCACCTCTCCACCGGGGATGTCAACGATGACGGTCAGACAGACCTGTTCTTGCCCGCCAACAGCACCAGCAACAGCAACTGGATCTGGACCAACAATGGGGATGGTACCTTTAGCCAGTATGCCCAAGTGGGCACATCCAACAGTAATGCGGGTATTTTGGCCGACTTTAACAACGATGGTGTGATGGATGCCGCCATTGCCGAGGATCTGGGCAGTACCACCATCTGGTTGCAAGATGTCGATGGCGACGGTCATGGTACCGGTGCCTTCACAACCTCCTGGAGTGTTGATAGCGAGCTGACCCCCCCAGGTTATGTCTATGATATGGCTGCGGGGGATATTGATGGTGACGGCCACATGGATCTGGCCTTCAACGAAGTCTATAGTGGTGGCTATGTGGCCTATGGCGACGGTGCCGGTAACTTTACCTTGAGCCACCCCCACACCGGTGAGACCTGGAGTATTGATCTGCAGGATATGGATAACGACGGCCAGTTGGATCTCATCACCGGGAACAACAACAGCCGTACCATCTACCTCAATGCAGATGATCGCACCTTTGAAGTTGGTCTAACCGAGTCGGTCGATGGCCGAGTCTACCGTCAAGACTATGCAGACCTGGATGATGATGGTGATCTGGATATCGTCTCTGCCACGTCCCAAACCAACCAGGGGCAGGTGTGGCTCAACCAGATGGATCCTGTCTACCCCCACTTTACCGAAGGTGGCGGTTCGGTCAGCATCTCCCCCAACCTGACCGTGACCGATGATGAAGGCTACCTGTTCAGTGCGACCGCCGTTATTAGCAGTGGCTTTGAGAGCGGCTCTGACACTCTAGCCGTGGGCACGGTACCTGCGGGTCTGAGCGTAAGCAGCTTTGACACAACCTTGGGCACCATTACCCTGACCGGGGTGGGCTCGGTGGCGGATTATCAAACCGCCTTGCAGAGCCTGATCTTTGATAGCAGCTCACCTTCAGCTGATGCACGGACCATCTCCATCACCACCTTTGATGGCGAAAGCAACAGTGACCCCGTCTATGTGGAGATGGATCTAACCCTGAGCANGTGTCACCTTTGAGAGCAGCTATGAGCCCACCGGTTTAACCACCGAGTTGGCGCTGACCGTTGTGGCCAGTGATGGGATCTACACCAGTGACAGCTTTACCACCACCATCCAGATTGTGGAACAGAACGACACCCCAACCGGCGCCGACAACACCGTGGTCATGGCTGAAAACGCTAGCTACAACCTGATCACCAGCGACTTTGGTTACAGCGATGCCGAAGGGGACAGTCTGCAGCATGTGATCTTCGATAGCATACCCACCCTGGGTACGTTGTGGATGGAGAACAACTTTGACGGCATTTACCAGGCTGGTGAAGAGCTGGCCGATGGCAGCACCATCACCGCCGCAGAGCTGGATGCGGGCTACCTGTACTACAGCCCCAATACCGATGAGAGCGGCACCAACTACAGCAGCCTGACCTTCCGGGTGAGCGATGAAGAGGACTACAGCGACACCAGCCATACGCTAACCTTTGATGTTAACGCGCAGGCCAACACCGCGCCGACCAGCTCCGATGGCACCATTTCGGTCACCGAGAATACCGACTTCAACATCACCACCAGCATGCTCAACTACTTTGATGCCGATGGCGATGCCCTGAGCCACATTGAACTGGTGACCATTCCCGATGCCACCACCGAAGGTAAACTGTGGCTAGATGCCAACCTCAATGGTACATGGGATAGTGGCGAAAGCGGCTTTGTGGGGGCCACCATTCCTCTCTCAGCACTGGATGGTGGTGCGGTCTACTTTACCCCTGTTGATAATGTGACAGGCTCACCGCTGACCTCGTTCAGCTACTATGTCAACGACGGTACCGAGAACAGTACCAACCCCTACACCGTCACGGTCAATGTCACGGCAGGAACAGACCCCGCACCGGCCATTGCGGTAACCAACATCCAACCGGCTCTGGGCTTTGAAGCACAAGAGACCAGCCTAACCCTAAGCCACGACTCCCTGGGTTGGTTTACCGGGGGCGATGTTAATAACGATGGCAACCAAGATCTCCTGGTTCTGTTTGATGATGGCAGCAACAGCAACACCACCTTTGTCGCAGATCTGTTGTTGGGGGATGGTGAAGGCGGCTTTAACCACCAGACCAACAGCTCGGGCATTACCATTAATGGTTACGCCAGTGACCCACGTCTGGCGGATCTGAATGATGATGGCTTTGATGATCTGATCGTGCAGGATTATGTGGATGGCGGCCATGTGGTCACCGTCTACACCTCCAATGGCGATGGCACCTTCTTCGATACCGGCATCGCCATGACCGGCAGCACCACGGCCCGTAAGGTGGATGTGGGTGACGTCAACAATGACGGCATTATGGACATCATGGTTTCCCATAAAGATGCCAGCAATATTCTGTGGCTGGGGGGGGATGATGGCAGCGGTAACTGGGATAATAGCTATACCGATTCCGGCCAAACCATTGATGGCAGCTACCACACCTATGTCACCAAGCTAAGAGATCTGGATAACGATGGCGATCTGGATGCCATCTTTGCGGACTACACCGACGGTGTGCGCATCTCCATGAACGTCAATGGAACCTTTGTGGACAGCGGCTTGACCCTCTTTAGCGGCGGGACCGTTAAAGAGGTGGATGCTCAAGATCTGAATGCGGATGGTTTCTTGGATATCGTCGCCGTTTCCAACAACAGCTATGACGATGCCGCACAGGTCTTCTTCAATAATGGCGAGGGTCAAGTGGTCGATACCGCCCACTTCTCCACCACCGCCAGCAGCAGCATCGCTGCGAACGCCTCCGGGGATAAGGTGCGCTTGAATGACCTGGATGGGGATGGCGACATCGATGCCACCATTCGTATTGATGGCGCCCTACAGATCCACGTGAATGACGGCTTTGGCACCTTGACCCACCAAGCCACCGCGCTGGATGAGAACTACAACCCAGCCCGTACCGACCTGACCAATGATAGCCTGCGGGACTTCATTGAGATCAGTGGTAATCAACTGACGGTGTTTGAGAACATCTCCGGCACCGAATTGATCAGCTATGCGGAAAACAGCGGTGCGATGCTCCTGGGTCTGGGCTTTGATATCACCGATGCAGACAGCGCCAACCTAGACTACCTGACCTTGACCCTAAGCGACTACACCGTGGGTGAAGATTGGTTGGCCGCTAGCGATATGTCGAACATTACCACCTTCTGGGATCAAGCCAGTGGCACCCTGACCTTAAGCGGTACAGACACCCTGGCCAACTACACGGCTCTGCTCAACAGTGTCACCTTTGAGAGCAGCTATGAGCCCACCGGTTTAACCACCGAGTTGGCGCTGACCGTTGTGGCCAGTGATGGGATCTACACCAGTGACAGCTTTACCACCACCATCCAGATTGTGGAACAGAACGACACCCCAACCGGCGCCGACAACACCGTGGTCATGGCTGAAAACGCTAGCTACAACCTGATCACCAGCGACTTTGGTTACAGCGATGCCGAAGGGGACAGTCTGCAGCATGTGATCTTCGATAGCATACCCACCCTGGGTACGTTGTGGATGGAGAACAACTTTGACGGCATTTACCAGGCTGGTGAAGAGCTGGCCGATGGCAGCACCATCACCGCCGCAGAGTTGGATGCGGGCTACCTGTACTACAGCCCCAATACCGATGAGAGCGGCACCAACTACAGCAGCCTAACCTTCCGGGTGAGCGATGAAGAGGACTACAGCGACACCAGCCATACGCTGACCTTTGATGTCACCAGCGTTGCAAGCGCCAATGCACCGGTGATTACGCTGAACACCACCACCCCACAGTTGGGTTTTGAAGCCCCCGCGAGCACACTGACCCTGGATAACAACAACGGCAGCTGGATGACCGGTGGTAACATTGATGGCGACGCCAATGGCAACCTGGATCTGCTCATCACCTACTACGATGATACCGATACCAGCATCAGCTTCAATACGCAGGTGTTGTTGGGCAATGGCGATGGCACTTTCAGTTCACCGGCCAGCAGCTCGAATGTCACCATCAGCGGTTATCTGAGTGATCCTAAGCTCAGTGATCTGGATAACGATGGCGATGCCGACCTGATCGTTCAGGATTATGTGGATGGTGGCTCTGTAACCTCCATCTACTTCTCCGCTGGCGATGGCACCTTTACCGACAGCGGCATTCAATTTAGCGGTAGCTCTCAGGCCCGCAAAGTGGATGTGACCGATGTCAACAATGATGGCGTCAAAGATATCTTTGTCTCCTACAAGTCAGCGGCCAATGCGCTGTTCTTGGGCGGTATTGATGGCAATGGCGACTGGTACAACACCTCAGGTTCCGGTATCAGCATCGGCAACAGCACCACCACCTACATGACGCAGATGGTGGATCTGGATGGCGATAACCGCAAAGAGGCCATCATGGCCGACTTTAGTGGTGTGCATATTTGGAGCAATGATGGCAATGAGAACTTTACCGCCAGCACGACCCTGTTTAGTGGTGGTCAGATCCGCGAACTCTCGGTTGCTGATCTCAATGGCGATTCAGAGGTAGATATTGTCGCCACCTCGGTCAACGATAGCGATGATGGTGTACAGGTCTTCTTAAACGATGGATCAGGTAACTTCTCGACCACCCCATACACCACCCTGCTCACCACCACCAGTGTGGACAAGGTGCGCTTGAACGACCTGGATGGAGATGGCGATCTGGATGCCACCTTGCGTGTGGATGGCTATATTGAGATCTACCTGGGTGACGGTAATGGCGACTTTACCTATGAAGCCTCTAGCCTGGAAGACAACACCATACCTGCTCGTATTAACCTGACCGACGACATCCTGCGTGACTTTGTCAACATTGACGGCGACCAGCTGTCGGTCTATGAGAACATCAGCTCTGAGAGCTTGGTGGTGTATACCGAAAACAGTGGCGCACAGAGCCTGGGTCTCGACTTCAGCCTGAGCGATAGTGACGATGCCAACCTCAGCTCCATGACCCTCACCCTCAGTGGTGGCTTGGGGAATGGGGATGACTGGTTGAGCACCACCGACAGTGGCAACATTGTCAGCAGTTGGGATGAGGCTTCAGCAACCCTGACCCTCTCCGGTTCCGACACCCTGGCCAACTATGCGTTGGTCCTGAATAACGTGATGTATGAGAATGAAGATGAAGATATTCATAGCTCCTCCATCCGTACCCTAACCATTACGGCAGATGACGGCACCGAGAGCAGCGATGCCTTTACCGCAGATATTCAGATCCTTGCTCAGAACGACGCCCCCATCATCGTCAACCCCGTGAACCTAAGCGGTGTGGACTTTGATGGTACCAGTGGTTATGTCAAGATTGGCCACACCACAGAGACCCAAGCCCTGACCGGCGATGCGCTTACCCTGGAGTTCTGGATGAACCCGGATGATCCCGGTAATGGTGATCAGGTTCTGGTCAGTAAGTTTAACTATGGCGACAATCTGCGTGCCTTCCAGACCTACATTGATTCTGACGGCAAGCTGGGGATCACCTTAGATGAAACCGGTACCAGTACCAGCAGTATTAATTTCAACTCCGGCTATGCGGTTCAGGCTAATGTTTGGACCCATGTTGCCATCACCTTTGATGACACACAGGATGCACTGAAGCTCTATATCAATGGTGATCTGGAGACCGAAACCACCTACACCGGTAGCATTCTGGACAACAGCACCGACATTCTGCTGGGTGCCCAATTGGCCGACAGCAGCACCGCAACCACCTTCTACGACGGTCAGCTTGATGATGTCCGTCTGTGGGGTGTCGCCCGTAGCGAAGATCAGATCGACGATGCCTATGAGCAGGGTCTGAGTGGTCAGGAAGATGGTCTGGAGGCTTACTGGAACCTGGATGACGATGATCTCACCGGCACCACCGTGACAGACAGTGTTGAAGTGAGTCACGGTACCCTGGAGGGTGGCTCCAGCTGGTACAGCAACGTCTTGGCCCTGGAGGAGACCACCTTTGAAGCCCACTACAGCGGTAATGAGTGGAGCAATGTGGCGGGCATGACCAGCTCCCTGGCGCTGGATCCTGAAAATCAACCCCTGGGTATTGCCATTGTTGACCTGAATGTCGGCAACGGTTCCGGCGGTACTTGGGAGTACAGTGTGGATGGCGGAACCAACTGGTCTACCATCTCCAGCGTGAGTGAAACCTCAGCCTTGGTGCTGGCCAATGGTACCGACCGCCTGATTCGCTTCCACCCACCTGAGGATGATAGCTACACCAGCGACGCTTCCATCACCTTTAAAGCCTGGGATGGCGATGATGATGCCACAGAGCAGGATTATGTGGACACCACGGTGGTGGATGAAAGCGCCTACTCCACCGACACCCTCACCGCTCATGTCAACGTTAACCCCGAGGTGGATCTACGCACCAGCGGCGGTATTCTGCAACTGGATGGCAGCACCTATGTCACGGCCGATGCCGCGGCGCTGAACGTCACCGACAGCAGCCTAACCGTTGAAGCTTGGGTCAACCCTGACGCCAGCCTGACCGGTTACAGCCATGTGGTCTCCAACTCCGACACCGCAGGGTGGGAGCTGGGTTACGATGCCGACAGCGATCTGTACAGCTTCTCGGTCTATATCGATGGGGCCTATCGCATCGCCTACGCCGACAGCGGCATCGCCGGTGGGGATTGGCACCACATTGCGGGTGTTTATGATGGTTCGACCGTAACGGTCTATGTGGATGGTGCCGCCCAGACCAGCAACGCCAGCTACAGCGGTAACATTAGCTCAACCCTGACCCATGTCTTGATCGGGGCCAACCCCAACGATGGCAGCGACGCTACGGATCACTTTATCGGTATGGTGGATGAAGTGCGTATTTGGGATAGCGCCCGTACCACAGATCAGATCGATGACAACTATGATGAAGCGTTGGATGCCAGTGCAGAAACCGAACTGCTGGCCTACTATGACTTTGATGACACCATGCCAGGCACCCAAACGGTGGAAGATCAGAGCAACAACACCAACCATGCCGTGTTTGGGGATACCGATGCCGTTGAGAACAGCGATGCGCACACCCTGAACCTACCCACCCGCACACTTGACTTTAATGGCAGCCAAGAGCTGACCCTCAGTGCTGGGGCTGATCTGGTGGGTAACAACGACGATATGACCGTCTCCTTGTGGTTCAAGGCCGGTCAGCTTGGTTTGGAACAGGCGCTGGTCGACACCCGTGACAGCAGTGGTGTGGGCTGGTTGATCTATCAAGATGCCACCGACAAGCTCACAGCACTCTTCTACGATGGCTCCAACGCCCTCTCCGTCAGCTCGACAGAGAGTGTAGCGGTGGGTGAGTGGATGCACATAACCAGTACGCTGGATCGGACCGGTAACGCCACCCTCTACATCAATGGTGAAGAGGAGAACAGCGCCACCGTCACCACCCTGAACGACCTTAGCCCAACAGCGGGCGCAACCCTGGCCATTGGTGATATTGGCGATGCCAGCAGCTCGGTTAGCCCCCTCACCGGCTCCCTCTCCGAGATCACCCTGTGGGATCGTGCATTGGATGCCACAGACACCGCCGAGTTGATGCACGGTGTGGATCTGACCGATGCCAACCTGGTGGCCTACTGGCCCATGCAGGAGCAGACCGGCAGTAGCACCCTGTCTGACCTCTCCAGCAACGGTCATGACATCACCTTAAGCGTGGGCATCAGTGACCCAACCTTGGGGAGTATCATTGGGCCTGAGCTCTATACCACCCATCTGTACACCGATGAGGATATGAGCATTGATGGCACCCTTGAAGGCTTTGATGCCGAAGGGACCGCCATGACCTTTGCCATCCATACCGATGTCACCCACGGGACGTTGACCGTCGATGGCAACAGCGGTGCCTTTAGCTACACCCCAGACAGTGGTTGGTTGGGGGATGATACCTTCACCATCACCGTCACCGATGGCGATGGTCAGGAGTATGATCAAACCCTCACCGTCACCACCGAGGGTGAGCCCATGGTGGGTACGGCCCCTGAGGTTGGTTTGATGGCGCATCAGGATGTCATGCAGTTCAACGATGAACAGTATGTTCAAGCCTCGGGCATCAACCTATCCAACACCTCCTTTACCATTGAGACTTGGATTAACCGTGCCCATGCTGGGGAGGAAGATTACTTCATCAGCCAAGGCAGCTCGGTGGCCGACAACGGTATGTTCATTGGCTTTAATACCAACGATGATCTGAACTTTGGTTGGTTTGGTGATCACCTCAGTGTCGCCGCCACGGATATTGACAGCGGCAACACCACCCTGACCGACGCCTGGTACCATGTGGCGGCAACCTACGATGCCGACACCAATACCCAGACCCTCTATGTCAACGGCAGTCAGGTCGGCACCAGCCACACCACCACCATGGATCTTCAGGGGGATAGCTCCGACCTGTTCATCGGTAAGTATTCCGATAACGATACCCTGAACTTTGCGGGTCAAATGGACGATGTACGGGTTTGGGACTACGCCCGTGATGCCAGTGAGATCGAAGCCAACTGGGACATCACCGTCGATACCACAAACACCAGCCTTATGGCCAACTACACCTTTGACAACATCGCCTATGGCGAGAGCACGGTGACCGACCACTCGACCTACAACAACGACGCCAGCATGGGCTCGGTCACGGTGGGTGATACCGCGGAACCTCTGCCCCTTAACCATCTGGGGACAGCGGCTAAGTTTGACAATACGAATGACTACTACATGAACAATACGTCCAACAGCATCACGACGGTCGACAACTTCACCATGGAGACTTGGTTTAAGTGGGATGGGACCGATGCAGGAACCGACCAAGGGTTGGTCGTTAATGGCAACAGCTCGGGTGGTCAGCAAATTATCCTAGCACGTGAGGCCGCGGATACGTTCTCCATTCAGGGCTACTATGCCAATGCCATTGACACCTTTGACACCAACTACGTCATTGATGCCAACCTCTGGTACCATGTCGCGCTGGTTCGTGATAATGGAACGACCAAAATGTATGTCAATGGTGAAGAACAGACGTTAACAGCCACCAGCCTGACATCAACGCCTGACACACCGGCAGAGACCGTCATAATAGGTACCAACTCTGCAGGCACCATGCAGTTCTATGGCGAGCTGGATGAAGTTCGCATGTGGGAAGCCTCCTTGGATCAAACCACGATCCAAGAACAGATGACACAGCCACTTTCAGGCTCTGAAGTTGGACTGGTTGGCTATTGGAATATCAACGGTTCCGATACAAGCAGCTTGGTCGATCAGGCCGGAACCAACGATCTGGCCCAACAAGGCACCCCATATTTTGTCAGCAACGCCCCAGATGTGGTGGAAGAAAGCATCACCACCACCTTTGAGACCTCCATCAGCAGCCGCCTTGATTTCTGGGATGAAGAGGATGGTAGCGGCAGCGGTACCATAACCACAGCGGTAAGCCACGGCACCATGGAGCTGGATACCGATGCTGGCACCTTCACCTACACCCCGGATGCCGGCTGGGCCGGGGATGACACCTTTGTGGTACAGAGCACGGACAGTGATGGCAACACAGTGGACCAAACGCTGACCATTACCACCGAGGCGGAAGGTTCCGCCCCTGTCGTACAGCTGGCGGCCCACCAGGGAGCCATGCAGTTTGATGGTAATGATTACCTGATTGCCGAAGGGGTCTCCGTCGCCAACAGCTCCTACACCCTGGAAGCCTGGGTCAACCGAGCTTCAAACGATGGCAGCTATGATCTGATCATGTCTCAAGGGGCCGCCAACAGCGCCGAAGACAACATGTGGTTTGGCTTTACCGGCACAGACACACTGGCCCTGACCCACTACGACACCCAGATAAGCTTTGACATCTCCGCCTATAACGGTAGTGACAGCATGGTGGGTGACTGGTACCACGTAGCGGCCAGCTACAATGTGGCCGATGGCGAAGCAACGCTCTACATCAACGGCCAGCAGGTAGGCTCACCCGTTACCCTCACCACCGACTTTACCGATACCACGGGTACCAGCATGTACATTGGTAGCGACCAGTGGCAGGGCACCGTCGATAGCTTTGACGGTATGATCGATAATGTCCGTGTCTGGGGTGATCTCCGCTCAGCCACTGAGATCGCCGAAGGCTACAATCAAGCTTGGCCGAATAATGAAGACAATTTATTGGCCAACTATGACTTCAATATTGTGGTTGACGATACGGTCTTCGACAGCAATGAAACCGGTCGCCATGCCCAAATGGGCAGCACCACAGCCAGTGACGATAACGATCCCACCT
This sequence comes from Magnetococcus sp. PR-3, assembly GCF_036689865.1. Classification (NCBI taxonomy): domain Bacteria; kingdom Pseudomonadati; phylum Pseudomonadota; class Magnetococcia; order Magnetococcales; family Magnetococcaceae; genus Magnetococcus; species Magnetococcus organivorans. The sequence goes on along the minus strand of NZ_JBAHUQ010000023.1, from coordinate 1,767 downwards.
ACTTGGGTCATGTCGGCGCCGCCGTCACCTTTGATGGCCAAGATGACTACTACCAGAGCGCCACAGCGGCCACCGCCAATACGGACGATTTCACCATCGAATCCTGGTTCATGTGGGATGGCACCGACTCAGGGCTTAATCAGGTCATCACCAGTAATGGCGATGGCGCAGCATCGGGCTTTGGTTTGATGTTGAACTGGGATGCTGCCGACAGCTACTCCATCCAAGGCATGTTGGGGGGTTCGGGTTCCAGCTACGACAGTGGCGTCACGGTTGCTGCCAACACCTGGTACCATGTGGCCATGGTACGTGATACCGGCACCACGCAGATGTATGTCAACGGTAGTGCTGTGGGTACCACCGTCACAGCCTCACCCCTCACAGCCAGCGCCACCATGACCATTGGTGGAGACTATCAGGGTAGCCAACTGTTTAACGGTCAGATCGATGAAGTTCGGGTATGGAGTGATGCCCTGGATCAGGCCACGGTACAGAAGGTCATGTCTCAACAGCTGGATGGTGGCGAGACCAGCCTGGCCGGTTACTGGGATCTGAGCATTGGTGCCCACGCTGGTGTGGTGGATATGAGCAGCGCCAGCAACGATCTGGTCGGCTTTGGCTCACCCACCCTGGCCTTTAACGCACCGCTGCTGGTGGACAACTACTATGTCACGGCGTCCAACGTCAGCATTACCAGTGCAGCCATTGCCACCGATGCCGATGGTGACACCCTGACCTCCAGTGTGACCGATGGCGCGGACCACGGCGTGATCGAGTATGTCTCCCAGGCTCATGCTTGGAAGTACAGCCCCTCCAGCGACTATGTGGGTACCGATGAGTTTGTGGTAACCGTGCTGGATGAAGGGGGTAACAGTGTGGCAACCCAGATCAATATCTTCATCACCCCAGAGTTCACCGGCTCGATCCTGGGTGGCGCGGATCAGGTGGGGGATACCCTAACGGGAACCAGCCTGAACGATCTGCTCAGCACCGGCCTAGGGAACCAGGTTCTTAATGGTGGTGATGGGGATGACTTCATTGAGGGTGGTGATGGTGCGGATGAACTCAACGGTGGTGAAGGAGATGATCTGCTGGTTTGGGATGCCGCCGATAGCAGCATTGATGGTGGCAACGGTCATGACACCTTGGTTCTGTTTGAAGAGGACTACACCTTTGATCTGAGCAACCTAGGCAGCACCACCTTGAGCAACATTGAAGAGGTGGATATCACCGGTGATGGTGCGGTGACCATGCAGTTGACGGTACAGGATGTACTGGATCTGGCCACTGCCGCCGATGACCTGCCCTACCACCAGTTGGTGGTCCACGGCAACAGCGATGATACCGTTGAGGCCTCGGGCGGCTGGACACAAGATGCAGATGTAACTGTCAACGACGCCAACTACAACAGCTACAGCAACGGTTTGGCGACCCTGTTGGTGGATGCCGACATCACCAACCAAAACATCAGCTAAGACGCTGAACCTTCTTTAAACGCACAAAGGCCACCGGCTTCAACCGGTGGCCTCAGATTGATTACAAACCCCGTCTTTTTTGAGGCGGGGTTTGTTTTTGTGCAAAGCTATGATGTAAGCGGAGTCAATTGGGGAGAATTTTGGAAAAACCTTCTGAATACATTCAGGCAGCGATCAAAGGGCTTATTGGGTTTTTTATTGACCAAAAAGCGTCTAATTATAGTCAGGTGAAACCAAAATCACACATCAATAAGTCTTCAATTGATGGTGGGGGTTGAGCAAACTCTCGACA